>NZ_VPAQ01000013.1:0-115560 GCF_013419135.1 Acinetobacter sp. YH12100
ACAATAGCAAGAGTGAACCACCTGATCCCTTCCCGAACTCAGAAGTGAAACCTCTTTGCGCTGATGGTAGTGTGGGGTTACCCATGTGAGAGTAAGTCATCGCCAGCTCATTATTCGAAACACCCCCAACTTAACAGTTGGGGGTGTTTTTTTGTGCGCGGGATAATATTATAAGTAGATGAAATTGGGGCAGGTATTTAGATGCTAGATCCAAAAGTAAAATCAAAGCCATTCAAATACTATAAAACGAGTCTCTGCTGTTGCTGCAAATATATCTGTTTACTTTTCTATGCTGAATTTCTGTGAAGACTTGTGTATTGTGATATTAATTTAGAGAATAAAAAAGCGTGGAGAGGATGATGGTAGCGCAATTTAAAATAAAAATTTTACTCAGTTGTTGTGCTTTGGCATTGACTGCCTGTCATGCCGATAACTCATCTTCTGGCAGTATTCAAGAGGCTTCCACCTCATCTTCTAAATCTGAAGCTACAGCCTCAAATGTACAAAAATATAAGATCGCACAGGTGGCACAATTTAATGAGCCGTGGGCAATTGCATCACTCAAAGATGGCCGTTTACTGATTACCGAACGTAAAGGAAAATTACAACTTTTTGATCCACGTACCAAGCAGAAAGTCGAAGTTAAAGGTATTCCTCAAGTTGCCTATGGTGGCCAAGGAGGCTTGGGTGAAGTCGCTTTACATCCGGATTTTGCAAACAATCAGTGGGTCTATCTCAGCTATGCTGAACAAGGTCAGGGTGGCTATGGCGCAGTGGTGATCCGTGGCAAACTGGATTTAAACCAGACTGCCCCTCAATTGACTCAAATTGAACGGATCTGGACTCAAGTCCCTAAATTTTCAGGGCAGGGACATTATGCACACCGGATTGTATTTGGACCGGATGGCAAGCTCTGGATCGGTTCAGGGGAACGGCAGCAATTTACTCCAGCACAGGATATGCAGTCCAATGCCGGTAAAATTATTCGTTTAAATGATGACGGTTCAATTCCTGCTGATAATCCTTTTATGAATCAGGGTAAAATTGCCCAGCAGATCTGGAGTCTTGGACACCGCAATCCTTTAGGCATGGCTTTTGATCCACAGGGGCAGTTCTGGGTGATTGAAATGGGTCCCAAAGGTGGGGATGAGCTGAATAAGATCATCAAAGCTAAAAATTATGGCTATCCAGTGGTGTCAAATGGTGATCATTATGATGGCAAGCCCATTCCCGACCATGCTACTCGCCCGGAATTTGAAGCGCCAGCACTGGATTGGACGCCGGTCATTTCTCCTTCAGATCTGTTGTTTTATACAGGAAATGTATTTCCACAATGGAAAAATAAAGCGATCACGACTGGTTTGTCTTCCAAGGCGCTTGTGATTGTGGATACGACACAGAATCCGGTCAAAGAAGTCCAGCGTGTGGATATGAAGGAGCGGATTCGTGGCGCGATTCAGGCCAGTGATGGTACGCTTTGGATAATTCAGGATGGCACGCAAGCCAAGTTATTAAAAATGACCGCACCTTAATCCTTTGTTTGAAAGGCTGCATTTGGACATGAAATATCGAGCGAGGCAGAATGCTCATGATCTGCTGACGATCTGAATAAATTTTTTTTTAAGATGATCCTGATATGAAAGAAAAAGGCCTCGACATCCTGTGAAGGCCTTTTCATATTCTGGCAAAGGTATAATGTCTGTTATACCGATCAGCATCCTGCTTGGTAAATCTTTTTATTTTTCTGACAAGACTGCCTGTCTTGGTATGACTCGAATATAGCCCGAAGTAGTGCAGCCCAATAGGGCATTTGACTGCATCGATTGTAGGTCAAAGCTGACAGGTGAATTTCAAAAATAGCAGTGAAAGAATGACTATTTAACCAAAGCAGCAGTCCATCGTTTTTATTAAATCAATCATTAAACCCAACCTGAATATTTTAGTTTGAGCAGGATCTAAGCTTTAAAACAAAAAAGCCTCAACATCCTGTTGAGGCTTTTCTGGATTTGCTTCTCAGATCTGACTCCTGTCTAATCTGTCAACGTCCTGTTGATTTGCGCTTGTTATTGTTGTCGTATCGCTTTGCAGACGTCCTGTCTGTCTATGTAGTGACTATAGTCCTAACTAAGCGTAGTACATAGCCGCTATATGCAGCGGTCGCTGTAGGCGAAAACCTACGATGCTGTCGGCTAAAGTCTCAAGCACTGACATACTGAATTAATTTATCTACTACTACTTTTAGATTTTTAGTATCAAATTCATTGCCCTGGAACGAATAATCCTTATTTCTTGCGAAGATGTCACGGATTTCAATCACGGCATTGGTATCGATCAGTCCAAGTTGAGTCCCGACCTGACGAATCTGGTCTATTGAACGTGAACCGTTGGTGACACCATAACCAATATAGGCTGCCGGTTTGCCTTGCCATTCCTTGGCAAGGTAATCCAGCGCATTTTTTAGCGCAGGGCTGTAGCCATGATTATATTCAGGTGTGATAAAAATAAAGGCATCGCCGCGCGCAATTTTGTCTGCCCAGTCTTGCTGTTTGGGCTGATCATAGATCCCGGTCAGTGGCGGATGAGCACCGCTAAAGAGTGGAAGAGCCCATTCTTTTAAATCGACAATTTCAATTTCAAGCGTACTAAAACCATAGCTTTTAATTTCCTGTAGTACCCAGTGCGCCACTTTAAGCGCGGTACGCCCCTCACGTACACTGCCGACCACAATATAAATTTTCATACCTATTCCTTTCTGGGTTTCTTATCATCCAATTAAATTAATCAGATTTCAGAGAGGTGACTAGAGATGATTTGTATCCTGAGCATAAAAAAGCTCCCGAAGGAGCTTTTAAAAATCATGCGATTAGCAGATGTTTTACATCAACTTTAGGCCTTGCTGACCGGCAGGGGTTACTTTAAAGATTTCCACTTCAAAGGTGATGTTCTTGCCTGCCAGTGGATGGTTAAAGTCCACTTCGGTGATGTCATCATTGACTGAACGTACCACACCATACAAAGTCGCCTTGGCTTTGTCTTCAAACTCGATCATGTGACCCTCGATCGGACGTTCTCCAAACTTCACCGTATCGAACTTCTGGATGTTTTCCGGATTCCACGGACCAAAAGCATCTTCCGGAGGCAGACTTACGGTACGACGGTCACCGGCACGTAAACCAAACAGTGCTTTTTCAAAGCCTGGCAATAAATTACCATCGCCAATCGTGAGGCTGACCGGGGCTTCACGGCTACGGGTATTGTCAATTTCTACGCCATTTTCGATCGCGACAGAAAAATGCAGCTCGACCTTAGAGCCGTCTGCAACCCGGGTTTCTTCATTAGGATGAATAAAATCAGTCATGTTGTGCTTGCGCCCGTTGAATTCGATATTTTTCTAAGAAAAAGGTATCAATTAGCATCAGAATAGTGCCAAGCGTGATGGCACTGTCTGCGATATTGAAAGCAGGGAAGTGGCTGTTCTGGTAATACACATGAATAAAATCGACCACATAGCCGAGACTGACCCGGTCGATTAAATTACCGATTGCACCACCCAAAATCAGGGCAATTGCTAGCGGTAAAACCTTCATGTTTTTTGGCATACGCATCAGCCAAAAAACAAAGATCACAGACACAATCCCTGCCAGTGAAGTAAAGAAATAACGTTGCCAACCACCCGCATCGGACAGAAAACTAAAGGCAGCGCCATAGTTATGCAATAGTGTCCAATTTAAAAAGGGCAGCACAGGGATAGGATCTGCATAGTTCAGATTCGTCACTGCAATCCATTTGGTCCATTGATCCAGAATGATCGCCACAATGGCCAGCCCAATCCACCATAAATTATGTGGATAGAACTGGAATAAGCCCTTTTTAGTCTGGGTATTAGGCATATTTTCTCTCTTCGCCTTGGCCTGTAGGAAGGTTAATAATACAACGGCCACAGAGTCCTGGATGTGAGCTATGTGTATTTACATCCGGAAGCACATGCCAGCAGCGTACACATTTCTCGCCATCTGCCGCAGAGACTTTCACGTTAAGCCCTTCAAGATCTGAGGCTTCACCTTGTGTAGCCTCAAACTCGTTCACGATCACTTGCGAGGTAATCAGAACGAAGCGTAATTCATCATCGAGACGGTCAAGTACGGTTTTCAGTTCTGCAGTTGCCCACAGTTCAACTTTCGCCGACAGGTTCGAGCCGACTGTTTTGGCACCACGTGCAGTTTCAATAAACTTGTTCACGGCCGACTTCACCGCAATCAGGGTTTGCCATTCTGCTTCTGAAATCACGTTGGCTGTAGACGCGACCGGAATGTCATACCATTCAGTGGTGAATACATATTTCTCTGATTGCTCAGGAATCAGTGGCCATGCTTCTTGTGCAGTAAAGCTCAGGATCGGTGCCATCCAGCGCACAAAGGCCTGTACCAAATGATACAACGCAGTTTGTGCAGAATGACGCGCTTTTGAGTCCGCTTTGGTGGTGTATTGACGGTCTTTGATGATGTCGAGGTAGAAACCACCGAGGTCGTTGATACAGAAGTTAGTTAATGCGCTGGTCACGATATGGAAGTTCATATCTTCATAAGCTTGCTGAACGGTTTTCTGAACTTCCGCTGCACGTTGCAGGATGTATTGATCCAGTGCAATCAACTGATCGACTGGTAATGCATCTGTTGAAGGTTTGAAGCCATTCAAGTTCGCTAACAAGAAACGCAAGGTGTTACGGATACGACGATAACCATCGGATGCACGGCTAAAGATTTCTTTACCCGCGGTCATTTCATAACGGTAATCCGCAGAGGCGATCCAGAAACGCAAGCCGTCTGCCCCCATATCTTTAATGATGTCTTGCGGTGTGATTACATTACCGATTGATTTCGACATCTTGCGGCCTTTTTCATCGACCACGAAACCGTGAGTCAGCAAGCCTTTATACGGTGCGCGTTCATTGATGGCAATCGAGGTCAATAACGATGACTGGAACCAGCCACGGTGCTGGTCTGAACCTTCAAGATACAAATCAGCAGGATCAGTTAAGTCTTCACGTTCACGCAGTACCGCATAATGGGTGGTACCAGAGTCGAACCAAACGTCTAGCGTATCGCGTACAGCATTGTATTGCTCCGCGTCCGCACCGATGAATTCAGATGCATCACGGTTGTACCAACCATCAATGCCTTCTTGTTCAATCAGTTTTGCTACGATTTCGATCAATTCAGGTGTACGTGGGTGCAATTCATTGGTGTCTTTATGTACGAAGAACGGAATTGGCACGCCCCAAGTACGTTGACGTGAAATACACCAGTCCGGACGACCTTCGATCATGGCCTGAATTCGGTTTTTACCCCAATCTGGAACGAATTGGATATCATTTTCAATCGCATTCAACGCGCCCTGACGCAGGCCTTTGGCATCCATGCTGATAAACCATTGTGGTGTGGCACGGAAGATAATTGGGGTTTTATGACGCCAGCAATGTGGGTAGCTATGCTTGATTGGCTTATGTGCCCACAGCTTATTGGCTTCACCCAGCGCCGCAATAATTTGTGGATTGGCTTTATAAATGTGCTCACCCGCAAACAGTGGCGAAGTCGGTAAATACACCCCATTTCCGCCGACTGGATTGTCAACCTTCAAGTTGTACAATAAGCCCACTTTATAGTCGTCCACACCATGACCCGGAGCCGTATGTACTGCACCGGTACCACTGGTGGCAATCACGTGTTCGCCCAAAATGACCGGTACCTGACGATCGCTAATTAAAGGATGTTGCAGAACAAGGTGTTCAAGTTTGCTACCGCTAAAGCCTGCAATTACTTCGAATGAAGTAAAACCATAACGCTCAGTTGCCGATTCCACCAGATCTTTGGCCAGGATAAAGTTTTGTGCTGCTTTTTCGTCACCACGTGCTTTAACCAGTTGATACTCAATTTCGGCATGTACAGCAACGGCCTGGTTGGCAGGTAGTGTCCAAGGCGTGGTGGTCCAGATGACGATGTCTGTTGAATCACTAACAGTTACACCCAAACGTGCAGATAAATCCGCTAAATCAACCACCGTAAAACCGACATCAATGGCATCTGATTTTTTATCTTCATATTCAACTTCAGCTTCAGCCAAAGATGAACCACAGTCCAGACACCAGTTCACCGGTTTCAGACCCGGCTCGATATGACCGGCTTTGGCAATCGCACCCAATGAACGTACGATGTCCGCTTCCTGTTTGAAGTTCATGGTCAGGTAAGGGTTGTTCCAATCACCGAATACACCCATACGCACGAAGTCTTTCTTTTGCAGTTCAACTTGGGTGTAGGCATATTCACGGCAGGCTTTACGGAAGGTAGAGGCATCTACCTTGACGCCGACTTTACCGACTTTTTCTTCAACTTTGAGTTCGATTGGCAGACCGTGACAGTCCCAGCCCGGTACATAGGGTGCATCAAAACCATCCATCACGCGGCTTTTGATGATGATGTCTTTTAATACTTTATTGACCGCATGACCCAAATGGATTTGACCATTTGCATAGGGAGGGCCGTCATGAAGTACATATTTTTTCTTGCCAATACGCGACGCACGAATCTGCTGATAAATGTTGTCGGCATACCACTCTTCTAACCATTTCGCTTCACGTACTGCCAAATTTGCTTTCATTGCAAATTCAGTACCTGGGAGGTTTAGCGTGGCTTTATAGTCCACTGCATTTTCAGGAGTTTGCTTATCGCTCATGCAAGTCGTCTTCCAATCTAATCAGTTATGTTACTGACACGTTTTACAATAAAAATATGGGATATTAAAAGGGAAATGTAGGATGATTTCGACGAAACTCCAGCAGTTTCTCGACATCATCATCAATTCCGGCTTTTAGCGCTTCAAGCGAAGGATAGTCCTTTTCGCCATGTAAATAGTTTAAGAACGTCACCCGCATTAACAGGCCATACAGATTAGCAGAAACATCCGGAAAATGTACTTCTAATCGCCATTCTGGATGGGCTTGTTTGATGGCTGGGCGTGTTCCCACATGACCCGCACCAAACAGGGCAGTGGGGTCATAACCCGCAATGCCTGTTTTAGTAGCATGATCATGTTTTACTTTATCCCTGAGGGATTCAGTTTCACAGATGACTTCAACCCCATAAATGCCATTCAGACAGGGCTTATGCCTGTTCAGTCGTACATTAATGGTTGGGAAATCAATGGTTCGGCCAATCTGATCGCCGTATTGCACCCGTCCGGTAATACTATAAGGCCGGCCGAGTAATTTGGCAGCAAGGGCTAAATCGCCTGCTTGTAAAGTCTGACGAATCCGGGTTGAACTGACCCGTTCACCCTCTAAAGCAATGGTGCTTAAATTGGTGACTTGGAAACCATAATTGCGCAGGAATTCGCTATTGCCCTGACGGTTTTTACCGAAGTGAAAGTCATCACCTAAAACCAGATGCTGTGCATTGAGTTTTTCTTTTAAAATGTCGGCAAAGGCTTCTGCGGTCAGGCTGCGAAAAGTATGATCGAATTTCGCCACCGCAATATAGTCCACACCGAGTTCAGTCAGGTATTCGACTTTTTCACGTAAGGATGAAATCCGCGGTGGGGCTTCATAACCCTTAAAATATTCAAGAGGTTGCGGCTCAAAAATCATTACAACAGATTTTAAACCCTGTGCTTCAGCCACCTGTTGCAGCTGACGGATCATCGCCTGATGACCTAAATGCACGCCGTCAAAATTGCCGATCGTCAAGGCCGTTTTGGGTAGTTCAGAATGAGATGCTAAAGCATTTAGACGGAGCAGCTGCATGGGCAAATCAAGTGCTTGGAAATATCGAGAGGCTATATATTGCCATAATCTCGCCGTTTCGTCTTGTTGTTGTGTTTTTATGCAATATTTTTCTTGAAAATTCATTTTCCTGAATATCAAATCAGATTGTTTTTCGACGCTTCAAATGGATCCGATCAGCGCATTCCTGCTTTTCATTCAGCGAATTTTGCTTTCTAATGTCAGCGCTTTTCTTTGTATCAGGTATTTCAAATGTCCAATCTGGCACTCATCATGGCGCTACCCAATGAATCAAAAGGCTTGTTTGAAGCTCAAGGCATAAATGTACATTACAGCGGAATTGGTAAAGTGAATGCAGCCTTTAAAGCCTTCGAGGTGATTCAAAAAACGGGCTGCACAACCTTGCTGAATTTGGGTACAGCTGGCAGCTCGCATTTTAATGCCCATGAACTGATTGAAGTCAGTCAGTTTGTACAGCGTGATATGGATGTTTCACCACTTGGTTTTGAAGTCGGTGTAACACCCATGGATCAGGATTATCCTGCCGCGATTGAACTGGAGGCGTTCTTTGAACATTTACCCAAAGGAATTTGCGGGACAGGCGACAGTTTTGAAACCGGTAGTGCGAAAGTGCCATGTCATCTGGTCGATATGGAAGGTTATGCCCTGGCAAAAGTGTGTAAGAAGCTCGGTGTTCGCCTGATTTCAGTCAAGTATATTACGGATGGGGCCAATGAGACTGCACATCTGGACTGGGAAGAAAACCTGTTACAGGGTGCGAAAAAGTTATTAGATTTATATCGAATGGTAAAATAAGAGAGAAGGGTAAGTTTGCTCGGCGACCATAGCAGCTATGGTCGTATGCCAATCAGAAGCGCTTGCTTATTTATCCGTACGTGGAATCACGCCGTATAACATCATATTGACCGTATGCTGGATAATGCGTTGCTGCATACTGCGGTTACGCAAGGTTTTCCCTGTCACCATTTCCATCTGGGTCGAAAAGTCTGCATAGTTCTGGGTAAGGGCCCAAATATTCAGAATCAGCAATTCAGGATCGATATCTGCTGAAATCTTGCCCTGTTCCTGCCAGTTAGAAATGACTTTGGCTTTACGCTTCACCAGTTTCTTTAGCGGGCCTTTTAAAATTTCCAGTATATGCGGTGCACCTTGGATCACCTCTAAAGCAAACAAACGAGATGCTTTAGGCTGGGTACGTGATACTTCAATTTTTTGCATTAAATAGTTGGTAATCGCTTCTTCAGGCTCAAGTTCGGCCTCAAGGGTTTGTAAAGGCGCCAGCCATTTTTGTAGAACGGTGGTCAATACCTCTACATAGAGGGCTTCTTTATTTTCATAATAATAGAAAATATTCGACTTATGCATTTCTGCAATCTGTGCAATTTCATCTAGACTTGCCCCATTAAAACCGTACAGGGAAAATACATCTAGTGCAGCATTCAGCAGCTGGTTGCGTTTTTGAGTACTCTTTTTTTGTTCCATTAGCAAATATAAAAAACAATGAAAAAATGGGAATCCTCAATTGTACGGCAAATCATCAGATTTGTGCACACAGTCCATGGCTAATTTTTTGAATAATGATGATTTATTCTCTAGATCAATATTTAAAATGGCTTAAATGCATCAAGCCAGAGCAAAAAATGCAAGTTTATGAAAATACTTAAATTATTGAAATATTTTTATTTTGAAATAGAGTCAAAAAATGAATGCTTTTATGACCCAGATTAGCCTGCAGTTTTAAATTCAGCTCAGGACTTGGCTTGAAGATGAAACCCAAAACTCCCCTATTCTGGGCTTCATCGGATATTTAGGTGGCCAAAACTGCCTGTAAGACTTGCTGTTCCAGTTCTGCAAATTTCAGACTTTTTTGCCGTGGACGTGGCAAGTCAACCCGAAACTCTTTGGCAATATGACCCTTATCCAGCAGGATAATCCGGTCTGCCAGTTGCACTGCCTCACTGACATCATGAGTCACCAGAATCGCGGTAAAGCCTTGCTCGGTCCATAAGCGTTCGATCAGGTTTTGCATCTCCAGACGTGTCAGGGCATCCAGGGCACCGAGTGGTTCATCCAGCAGCAGAATAAGGGGCTGATGCGATAATGCACGTGCCAGGGCCGTCCGTTGACGTTGACCACCAGACAACTGTGATGGCCACAGCCCAGCTTTCTCTTTTAAGCCCACTTTTTCCAGCATGTGTGAAGCTTTGGCATGTTGCTCTTTGCCGAGGCCTAATTGTACATTTTGTTCGATGCTACGCCATGGCAGCAGGCGCGGGTCCTGAAACATCACCCGAATATCATCTGCAGTAATTCCTTCACGGATATGCCGTGCGGATTTAAACTTGATTTCGCCATAACTCTGTTTTTCCAGATCAGCAATCAGACGCAATAGGGTACTTTTACCACAACCACTACGACCGACAATCGCCAGAAATTCGCCCGGTTGAATATGCAGATCCAGATCTTCTAGAACTTTGACTGAACCATAAAATTTGTGCAATTGTTCAATAATGATTTCGGCACCAAGGGCTGCATTCGGATTGATATCTGTCGCAGGTTGCTCGGGTGGTGCAATCGGGTCATTGACATGACGCCCTAAACTCAGATCAGTCATTACATGCTCCTTATTTCAATTTATTTTTGATAGCCGGCATGCCAGCGCAGCAGGAATCGTTCTAAGGCGACTGCCAGCACGTCGGCCAATTTACCGAGCAGGGCATAGAGTAAAATACCGACCAGGACGATATCCGTTTGCAGGAATTCGCGTGCATTCATGGTCATATAGCCAATACCGGACTGGGCAGAAATCGTTTCAGCAACAATCAAAAGCACCCAGACCAGCCCTAGAGAAAAACGTAGCCCGACTAAAATGGAAGGCATTGCTCCCGGGAGAATAATCTCTTTATACAGCTGCCAACGCGTGAGGCCATAGCTTTTACCCATCTCGATCAATTGTGGATCGACTGAGCGAATTCCGTGATAGGTATTGATATAAATCGGGAAAAATACCCCGATAGCGACTAAAAACAGTTTGGCGGATTCATCAATCCCGAACCAGAGAATCACCAATGGAATCAGCGCGAGCGCCGGAATGTTGCGGATCATCTGCAAAGTGGTATCGAGCAGGGTAGAGGCGATTTTGGATGAACCATTTAACAGACCCAATAACAGACCTAAACCACCACCGACCAATAAGCCGCTGATGGCACGTCCTGCGCTGACTTGTACATGAGTCTGGAGTTCGCCGCTGAGCAATAAATTCCAGAAGGCCAAAATTACTGCAGTGGGTGCAGGCAAAATCCGGCTTTCCAGTAGACCTGTGCTGGAAGCAATTTGCCAAATGGCAATCAATACAACTGGAACCAGCCAGGGCAGCAAATGCCGCCCCAGAATTGTTCCACGTGAAACCTGCTTTTTTGAGAGGGTTTCAACGGAAACGACTTTCGACATTAAACAGACTCCTGAATTTTCTCAGCCTGCTTGTTCTCATCCGGTGTGTAGTTATTCGCTACGATTTCACCGAATGGACCCGTCAAGTTTGGTTGAGCCAATTTTTTCTGGGTTTCCAGTGGAAGGAATGGGAACACCAGTTCGGCAAAACGGATGGATTCTTCCAGATGCGGGTAGCCAGAGAAAATGAAAGTATCAATTCCTAAATCCGCATATTCCTGAATACGTGCTGCGACAGTTGCTGGGTCACCGACCAATGCAGTCCCTGCGCCACCACGCACCAGTCCTACACCGGCCCAGAGGTTTGGCGATACTTCCAGCTTGCTACGGTCGCCGTTGTGCAATTCAGCCATACGACGCTGACCGACCGAATCCATAGATTTGAACTTGGCTTGGGCCGCAGCGATGGTGGCATCATCGACATATTGAATCAGTTCTTCCGCTGCCGCCCAAGCCTGTTCATTGGTTTCACGCACAATCACGTGCAGACGGATACCGTAGCTCAGTTCACGACCCTTAGCGGCTGCCTTGGCACGGACATTTTCAATTTTTTCTTTGACTGCTGCTGGTGGTTCACCCCAGGTCAGGTAAGTGTCCACCTGATCGGTGGCCAGCTCAACCGCATCATCCGAAGAGCCACCGAACCAGAGCGGCGGATGTGGCTGTTGTACAGGTGGATAGAGGAGTTTGGCATCATCGACACTTAAGCGTTCGCCGTGGAAAGTGAAGCTTTCACCAGTATGGGAACGTTTTAAAATTTCACGCCAGATGGTGGTGTATTCAGTGGCCGTTTTATAGCGGGTTTTGTGATCTTCATAGACGCCGTCACCTTTTAGTTCCTGCTCATCACCACCAGTAACTAGATTTAGCAGCACCCGGCCATTGGATAAACGGTCAAAGGTTGCAGCCATACGTGCCGCCAGCGCAGGTGTGGTCACCCCGGGACGAAGTGCCACCAGAAATTTTAATTTTTTCGTTGCATCAATCAAACTTGCTGCTGTTAACCAAGGATCTTCACATGAACGGCCTGTGGGAATCAGGACACCTTCATAACCTAAATTATCGACCGCAACTGCAATCTGCTTCATATAGGCATGATCGACTTGGCGTGCACCTTTGCTGGTGCCCAAGTAGCGACTGTCACCATGTGTTGGGATAAACCAGAAAATTTTCATGCTCGATATCCTTAAAATTAAATTGCTCAGAAATTAATGTGGAGTAGTAGGCGACCAAATCTGTTCCTGGACGCTAATGTGATTAGGAATTAATTGAACCCGCTGGAACAGGTCAGCTTGTCATTGCTTGCTACCAGCAGATTCAAGGCTGATTTCTGAAAACTCATCGCAATGCTTTGAACCTGTTGCCGTGCTGTATGTTCTGCAGCAGTGCTTCGCTGTGGCTTGTGTTTCCGGCAAGCAGTCAGAGCCAAGCTGCATAAGGCTAAACTGAGGTAGGAAACCGTTTTTAAATGACGCATCTGTATTCCCGAATTATTCTGTTGTTATTTAATAATCGCTGCATCAATATTCAGCTTTTGTGGAATCAGCTGCTGCGCATAAAACGCATCTGCCACCTGTTGCTGTTTTTGAATCACGTCAGGAGTGAGGGGTTTAACGCCAAAGCCCATACGGGAAATCGAGGTTTTTAAGACATCAACGGCCAGACCGGTCGGTTGTTGCAGAAGTTTGGCTGCTGCATCCTGGTTTTTTGCAACCCAGTCCGTGGTCAGATTCAGTTCATTGACGACTGCCTGTACCACCTGAGGATGGCTTTCTGCAAACTTGCGATCTGCCAGATAAAATTGGTGATTGCTCACGATGTTCTCACCCGTGGCAATCACACGCGCGCCAATTTGATGTTCAGCAGCGGCAAAGAATGGATCCCAAATCACCCAAGCGTCCACTGCACCACGTTCAAAAGCTGCACGTGCATCAGAGGGTGGCAGGTAAATCACTTCAATATCGCTGAGTTTCAGATTGTTGGCTTCAAGAACTTTCAACAGTAAATAATGCACGTTGGAACCTTTGTTCAAGACCACACGTTTGCCTTTCAGATCCTGAATCGATTGAATCGGGGAGTCTTTCGGTACAATTAGGGCTTCGGCTTTAGGCGCTGGTGGCTGGTTTGCGACATAGACCAGATTTGAGTTCGCTGCCTGGGCAAAAATTGGGGGTGCTTCACCTGCTTCACCAAAAGACACGCTGCCGACATTCAGGCCTTCAAGTAACTGTGGGCCAGCGGGAAACTCCACCCATTTCACATTTACGCCTTGTTTTTTTAATGAGGCTTCTAGCGTGCCGCGTTCTTTTAAAATTGGCAGTACGCCGTATTTTTGGAAACCAATATTCAAGGTGGTGGTATCTTCCTGTTTTGAACAGCCAGAAAGCATCATGACGCCAGCCACTGCAGTACCGAGTACTGCAGTTTTTGCTAAAAACTGAACATTAGATTGGCGCATGAAGCAAAACTCCCGAAAGTGAAAACTAGCGAATAAAACCTAGACACACGCTAATCGTTTTTGTTTTTCTAAAAAAATAACTATTCAGGAATTTCTAATGAAGAAAAAAGATAAATAAAAAAACGCAAAACTTATGCGAAAAAGTGATTTATATGACAATGAAGATTTGCCAATAAAATTAATCAAACTTATGAAATATATATTTATTTTTATAAATTCAATCTGCTGATATATTTAGCTAAAAAGCAGCAATGGCATTTTAAAATTTAAATTGGAATTGTCAGATATCTTTATCTGAAATTAAGCTAAGGCACTCAAAGAAAAAGTCACTTTAAAGTGACTTTTTACAAACGATTGAATTGCGTTGATAATTATAAAATGCCTGACGCGCATCCGGCAGGTCATCGACTGAAGTTGGTTCAAAGCCCTGTTCCAGAAACCAGTGCGCGGTACGCGTGGTTAAAATAAACAGCTGCTGAATCTGCATGCTTTTGGCTTTTTCTTCAAGATAATGCAAGATCTGGCTACCGCGATTGGACTGGCGATAACTTGGATGCACTGCGACACAGGCAATTTCTGCAGAACGTAATTCATCGCCAGTGGTCGGAATCGGGTAAAGGGCTGCACAGGCCAGAATCATGCCATCCCGTTCAATCACGGCAAACTGGTTAATTTCATTTTCCAGACGTTCACGGGAACGATAGACCAGAATCCCTTCTTCTTCTAATGGACGCAGCAAGCCGATCAGGCCACCGACATCCTGAATATCTGCCATTCGCACTTCTTCATAATGCGCGTCAGTGACCAAGGTGCCAGAACCATCACGGGTAAACAGCTCTTCAAGTAGCGCACCATCATAGGCATAGGAAATCAGGTGCACCCGATGTACGCCGTTCATGGAGGCCTCTTGTGCTGCCTTAAGTTGCAAGCCTCTTTCAAGCCCATCTTGTTCTGCCGGAATATAGTCATCCAGCTGTTGC
The DNA here is from genome assembly GCF_013419135.1 of Acinetobacter sp. YH12100. Classification (NCBI taxonomy): domain Bacteria; kingdom Pseudomonadati; phylum Pseudomonadota; class Gammaproteobacteria; order Moraxellales; family Moraxellaceae; genus Acinetobacter; species Acinetobacter sp. YH12100. The sequence continues at coordinate 14,684 of NZ_VPAQ01000013.1, forward strand.
GGGGTGACTTCGCGTTTGAGCTGGCCGTTACTGTCCATTAAACCATGCTGCTTGCCCAGAAAAATCAGCTTATCTGCCTTCAGTCGAATCGCAGTTTTGGTCGCAACTTCTTCAGCCAATAGATTAAAAACTTCGCCGGTGGTGGAATAACCAGTCGGGCCAAGCACCACAATATTATGGCTGTCCAGATGTCGCTGAATCGCATCGGTATCGACCGCGCGGACTTCACCAGTGAGCTGAAAATCTATGCCATCACGAATGCCATAAGGTTTGGCCGTCACAAAATTTCCTGAAACCGTATCAATACGGGCACCATACATCGGTGAGTTGGCCAGTCCCATAGACAGCAGGGCTTCAATTTGCAGACGAATCGAACCGACCGCATTCATCACACAGCTTAAGGATTCACGTGTGGTTACCCGGCGCTGCTGATGAAAGGGCGTACTGATCTGGCTCTGGGCCAGATTCTGGTTAATTTGTGGACGTGCACCATGTACCAGAATCAGCCGAATGCCCAAAGAGTGCAATAAGGCGATATCGTGAATGATATGTTGAAAATTGTCATTTAAGACCGCTTCACCATCAAACATGATCACAAAGGTTTTATTGCGGTGCGCATTGATATAAGGCGCAGAATGGCGAAACCAGTGCACATATTGCAATGTTGTGCTGTGTGAGGTTTCTGCTGAAGTCATGCCTGTGCCTATTTCAATGATTGAAGATCCAGCTTTGATTCTAATGAAAAAAAACGCAAGTGGAAGTGCAGAAATAAAAAAACACCTGAAGGGGACTTCAGGTGTCTGCAAGACGAGCAGTAATGGAGAAAAATTAATTGATGATTCGTACAATTCTATTGCTACGTTCATTGACCAGAACGTAGTCATTGTTGACTTTGTACCATTGCTGGAAACGGCCGGTATTCGGTAAACGGCGAGCTTCGCGATCACTGACTTCAAAACGCTTGTTATCGTATTGACGCGGTAAGCTTTGTCCTACACGCCAGTCACGGCTTGGATTAACCATACGGTTATTATGGCGGCGGTCATCATTCCAGCGACGGTCGTCATTCCATTTTTTACTGTCTTTAGCATTCCAGTGCGGTGCCGGTTTATGCGGATTATGGTTATAACGCGGATCATGCTGTGGTGCTGCCATTGCAGAAGTAGCCAACAAAGCACTTAGGGATAACGCAATTGTAGTTAGGACTTTTTTCATGGCTCTCACCTAAAATGTAGATCTGATTTCGATGAGATTAAATTAGCGAATAAGTACATAGAAAGCGTGAGGGCTATTTAGTTAAATTGTTAAATTCATGAAGAAATTTAGAAGATAAATCACTTGAACCAAAAGTGTGAAAATCAGCAGGAGTTTTAGTTCAAAAATTTTCAATTGCTGAAAATAAAAAAAGACCCAAACATGGTTGAGTCGATACGAGGATCGGAGCTTGAACAGGATGGTGAATTAATCCCCCACAATCCGGATAATGCTGTTATTTTCAGAATTGACCAGAATGTAGTCATTGTTAATTTTATACCACTGCTGTTTGCGATCTGGTCGAGGCAGGTTATGCTCTTTATATTCGACTTTATAGCCATTGCCACGATAATGCTGCGGCATGACATAGCCAGGCTGCCATCTGAGCTGTTGCAGGCGTTTGACCCCGCGTTCTTCACGCATACGGCGTTTATCATGTTGCCCTTGATCATTTTCACGGAATTCACGGCCTTTCTTGCCATGCCCATGACGGCTATCCATTTGTGATTCAGCATTGAAATGAGGGGAGGCTATTGCAACATGACTCAGCATGAATGTACTGCAGGAGATCGCTAATGCCACCAAAACCTTTTTCATGTTGAACCCTCATTAAATTGTTCATGTTCTACTGTGTCTAATATACGGAAAGATTACAGAGAAACTGTGAAGAACAGGCACCAGTTTTATAACAAATGCAGAGATATTATGATTATGTCATGATTTTACATGAGCTTAGGCTGAGCATTTGTCCGATGACCCGACAGGCTGAGCCTGGTTCTTATCTCATCAAAGTGAGGGCAAACATGCAAGCTAAAATCGATGATTTAGCTCAAAAAAACAGCATTGAAGTCACACCGAAACGATATATGATCGGCTTAAAACACAGAAAATTCTAAAAACTTTCTGGATATTAATTCCATTGCTCGGTCAAACCTTGCAAGGACTGAATCGCTGCAGCCACCGATTCAGCTTGAACTGCATCATCGAGTGCCACAATGAGAGCCTCGGATAACTGCAAATGTTCGATGCGGCGAATGGTGTCAATTTTACGTTTTTGGTCAGCCATGCTGTGTTCCTGATTTAAGCTATACGGGATCAGAAAAGCATAGCTCAGAACAATCTATTTGAAAAACCGAATAATTTTATAAATTTGATATAAAAAATCGATTGATTGTCAGGCTGATAAAACACAGGCTAAAAAAGGCACTTTTTAGGAAGTGCCCTCGTAGATATAAATTGCGTGGCTTTTAATACGCGTAATTCAGATCGGTATAATCGTTAAGTGATTTTTGTACATGTGCCTGAATAAAGCTACGGACATCTTCGGCAGTCATGGCTTTCCCCTGATTGCTGATCACATGCTCAATTTCGGGTTGACCTTCAATTTTAATGCGATAAACAAAATGCTTGGCCAGACGATAGCGATCGTCTAATTTTTCAATTCCGGTCACATAATAATACGCATGTTCAAAATTCAGATCACTATGTGAAAAAACAAACTGATCGAATAATTTCAGTTTCTGACCATTTTCGAGTGCCTTGATGTCATCCACAATACTGGCTTCAAACTTGGTGTCATATTTTTCTGAAATCGGCTGTTGATCGATCAACAGTGAAACCATGCCATCTTCCAGGTTGCTTACGGTCATGTTGTTTAATTCAGTCATGGTGCACTCGAGTGAAATTTGTTGGAGCTTAGTATGCTGTAATTTGAGGGGAACTCAAGGCTGGCTGTATCAGGCTGCGGAAGATTTATTCACTGTGCGAAGCTCAAACGGAAATGAAAAGGCAGCGATTACTGCATTGCTGTCTCATCATCTTTTCTTCAAATATTTAAATGGCTTGTGTCGGCGAAATCCTACTTTTGACAGACCCAAAGTAGGCAAAAATCTTTTGTTCGCCATACCCACCATCCTTGTCAGGATGGCTAAGGTGTGACATTCCTGTCACACTCGCGTATCCAAAATCCACTCAATACAATTGTGGGACAGCAACAGCAGGCGCTTGCTGATATTAAACCAAGATGATTTTAATCTTGTGCATCGATACTCTGACCATTCATATGCAGGCTGTCATCGCCCATCAGATACAGATAGGCCGGCATAATCGAATCTGGTGTTGGCAGGGTCTTAGGATCTTCATTGGGATAGGCCCTGGCACGCATGGCAGTCCGTGTTGCCCCGGGATTGATGCAGTTATAGCGGATATTCGGATGTACCTGTTCCTTGGCAAATAACTGGTTTACGGCTTCAATCGCGATTTTAGATACCGAATATGCACCCCAGCGTTCCCGGGCTTCGCGGCCTACACCCGAGCTGGCAAATACCACCGAAGCATGTTCAGATTTGGATAAGAGCGGTAATAGCGCCTGGGTCATGACAAAAGGCGCCCGCAGATTGACTGCCATGACATCATCCCAGACCTCAGGCGAATAATGCGCCAGTTCTGTACGCTCACCAAGGATGCCGGCATTGTGCAAGATCCCATCCAGACGGCCAAACTGACGGTCCAGGGTGTCGAGCAGAAGCTCATAATCCTGTTCCGAAGCACTGGAGAGCTGTAGCGGCAAGATGGCAGGTTGCGGTGCACCTAAACTTTCAATTTCATCATAGATGACTTCCAGTTTATTCAGGGTACGTCCATGCAGCACCACGGTTGCACCATGCAAGGCATAACTGATTGCTGCCGCACGTCCAATGCCATCGCCCGCACCTGTGATCAGGATAATACGATCCTTGAGCAGATCGGGGCGAGGTTGATAGGCTGAATATTTCATTATCTACCTCCTTATTTGTTATTGTTCAGTTTTAAGCGTTCAAGATACTGCAGTCTGCTGTTTGCGTAGTAAGGTCTGAATCAGCTGTTGTAATTCTGCCACCGTGTTCACTATATAGTCGGCTTGCCAGGCTGTTAAGTCATCTTTGTATTGCAGTGGTAAATAACCGTAAGCTGCCAGAATGGTAGGCATTTTGGCATGGCGTCCTGCATCAATATCGCGCGGATGATCGCCAATGTAGATACAGTCTTCTGCCGCAAGCCCCAGTTGCTTGGCAGCCAGATACATCGGTTCAGGGTCGGGCTTGGTACGGGTCACATCTTCCGGACAGACCAGCACGGCACAGCGCTCGGTCAGGTTTAATGCTTTTAATAAAGATTCACTGAGCCAGCGTGGTTTATTGGTGACGATGCCCCAGGGAACATCCTGTGCTTCCAGCTGTTCCAGTAACGGATACATGCCCTTAAACAGATCGGTATCGACTGCAATGTCTGCGCCGTACATGTCCAGAAAGCGCTGACGATGTTGCAGAAATACCGGATCTTCCAGTTCCAGTTCCGGATAGACCAGTTTCACCATGGCGCGCGCGCCTTCGGAGACCTGCGTCCGGATCAGCTCGGGTTCGACCGGCATCCGGCCTTCTTCACGGCACATCTGCTGGATAATCCGGATAAAATCGGCTGCGGTATCAATCAGGGTACCATCGAGGTCAAACAGAACGGCCTTCATGCTGTGGTCTCTGCTGCGCTATCTTTCACGGTATAGACCATATAGTTGACATCGACATTCGGTGCCAGCCAGTAGCGTTTGGTCAGCGGATTGTAGTGCAGACCGGTCATGTCTTTGAGTTTCAAGCCGGCATTGCGAATATCGTGCGCCAGCTCGGAGGGCTTGATAAATTTGCTGTAATCATGCGTGCCTTTGGCCAGCATCCGCAGCACATATTCTGCACCAATAATGGCAAATAAATACGATTTTGGATTGCGGTTAATGGTCGAGAAGAACACATGGCCGCCTGGCTTGACCAGCTTGTGACAGGCCTGAATGATCGAGGCCGGATCGGGTACGTGCTCCAGCATTTCCATACAGGTCACGATGTCGTATTGGCCAGCCTGTTCATCGGCCAGTTGTTCAACCGGGATCTGACGATATTCGATATTGGTCACGCCTTCCTGTTCGGCATGAATCCGCGCCACATTCAGTGGCGCAGCACCCATATCAATCCCCAGTACATCGGCACCGCGACGCGCCATGCTTTCGGCCAGAATGCCACCGCCACAACCAACATCGAGGATTTTCTTGCCGCTCAGGCCACCCGCATGTTCATCAATCCAGTTTAAACGTAGTGGATTAATCATGTGCAAGGGGCGGAACTCGGAATGCTGATCCCACCATATAGCTGCAAATGCTTCAAACTTGGCAATTTCTTGTGGATCAACATTCAATTGCGACATCGTGGTCACCTCAATCAGTTGTGATTAGCTAAAAATATAGAGGCCAAATGGCCAGAGAAACTGATTTAACCTTGAAAATCAGTCCGATGCTTTAGTGTAGCGTTTCTGGCAGAAAAAGCGATAAAAGCAGCAAAAAAGTTCACAGAATGAAAACGAAATCGGCATAATTGATTTATAGTGAACCCATACACTAAACATAATGATTTAGAGGACGATAATCCCAATGAAAAAATTCCTTTTAGGCGCTGTTGCCGCATCTGTTTTGGCCTTTTCTGGCAGTGCGATGGCCAATTTTGTGGCAGGTCAGGACTATCAGGTGGTCGCAAAACCAGTCAAAGTCGAAAAACCGGGCAAAATTGAAGTACGTGAATTCTTCTGGTATGGCTGTGGCCACTGTTTCACGCTTGAGCCACATATGCAAAGCTGGTTGAAAAAATTACCAAAAGATGTGCGTTTTGTGCGTACGCCTGCTGCAATGAATCCACTCTGGGAACAGGCGGCACGTGCTTATTATGTGTCTGAAGCTTTGGGTGTGCGCCAAAAAGCCCATTTGCAGTTATTCCATGATATTCATGACAAGCAGCGTCCAATTTTAGAACAGGCACAACTCGCCAAGTTCTATACCCGTTATGGTATTTCTGAAGCAAAATTTAACACGACTTATAAATCATTCCCGATTTCGTCAAAAATTGCGCAGGCCAAAAATCTGGCTGCTCAATATCAGTTAAGCGGCGTACCGGCGGTGACTGTCAATGGTAAATATATTGTGCAGGGCAATGATGCCAAAGTAATTCAGGTGGTAAATTACCTGATTGAAAAAGAGCGTAAAGCCAAATAAGAAATAACCGAGTATCCGTAAAAAACCTGCATCAATAATGCAGGTTTTTTTTATTCAGATGGGGGGAGTACTTGTTTCTGTACTGATTGACGGATCTGCTGTTTTTGTCGGAATTCGATGCCAGTGCAAAATCCCTCGCAATAAAAGCTGCATCTGTAGCACGCTTTGGGTTTTAAAGACATTGGATAGGGTGCGGCGTAGCTCTGGATCAGCCTGATGTTGCAGATGAATCCAGCCCATGGCCCAGTTCAGCGACAGATCAATCAGCATCTGTGCCAGTGCCTGCAAATCTTGCGAAGACTGGATATGTTGGGCGGCTTGCATTTTTTCCAGTTCATGCATGACATCTTCAGTCAAAAAACGAATTTCCCGTTCTATTCCTGCACGTAACATTGCCGAGCCCCCCCAGCGTTCTGCAACAAAAAAAATCCAGGATTCAGGGTGATATTCGACTGCCTGAAAAAATAGCTCAATTCCGGTTTTAGTCCGGGTGTTGGGCTGATACAGATAGGCCTGTCCCAGTTGATTCAGCACTCCCTTGAGATGAATCGCGACCTGATCCAGCAGCTCTAGTCCCAACTGCTCCATATCCTGAAAATGCCGATAAAATGCCGTGGGCACCAGTCCAACGGCATGCGCGACTTCACGCAGACTGATGGTGCTAAAAGCGCGACCCTGACTGCTCAAGGCCAGTGTGGCATCCAGTAGCGCCTGATGGCTTTGCTGCTTGCGATCTTCACGTAAGGACATAAATGGGTTTCCTCAAGGGGAGATTTAGTCTAGCAAAAATTAAGGCAAATCGTAGCGCCACAGGTCGGCAGAATTTCGATATTTAACCGCACTCTGATGCATCGATTTTGTAAATCAATCATCCGGCTGACCAATCTTGGCAAAGGCTTCTGTTATACTGAGCCGCAATTATTTTTAGCCTATACAGGACTTATCATGCGTATCGACCAACGAGCATTAGATCAATTACGTGAAGTGAAAATTACCCGTAACTATACACGTTATGCGGAAGGCTCGGTATTGGTTGAGTTTGGTCATACCAAAGTACTGTGCACTGCCAGTGTAGAGAGTTCTGTTCCACGTTTCCTGAAAGGTCAGGGCCAGGGCTGGGTGACGGCTGAATATGGCATGTTGCCACGTTCAACCCATACCCGTAGCGACCGCGAAGCGGCACGTGGCAAACAGAGTGGCCGTACCCAGGAAATCCAGCGTCTGATCGGTCGTAGCTTGCGCTCAATGGTTGACCTGAAAAAGCTGGGTGAAAATACCATTACCATTGACTGTGATGTGATTCAGGCTGATGGCGGTACCCGTACTGCAGCGATTACCGGTGCTGCGGTGGCGCTGGTCGATGCCATGAATGTTTTGCTGGAAAGAAAGAAAATCAAACATGATCCATTAAAAGGTCTGGTGGCTGCGGTTTCTGTTGGTATTTTCAAAGATGAAGTATTACTGGATCTTTGCTATGAAGAAGATTCGAACTGTCAAACCGATTTGAACGTGGTGATGACACAGGCCGGTGAATTTATTGAAATTCAGGGCACTGCGGAAGACAAACCATTTACCCGTGCCCAATCGGATGCCATGCTGGAAATGGCCGAGAAAGGCATTCAGGAGCTGGTAAAAAAACAGCAACAAGCTTTGGGCTGGTAATTCATTCCTGCCAAATATAAAACGCATCTCAGGATGCGTTTTTTTATGCCGGAAATTTCAGAATACAGCTCCATTGAAAATGCAGCACAAAACTTCCTGACAAAATTCCGACATGAATCGGCTAGATCCAGAGCTATTTTACCCCGATATTCAAACGATATCACCATGAGGAATGCGAGATGAAACAGTGGATTTGTGCAATGTCTTTGCTGGGCATGTTTGGACTAAGCGCCTGTGACTGGGGCAATCAGCGGAAGGATGACGAGCGTTCAGTGTTAAATCAGGATCGTGAGGAGGATAACGGAAGATATAACGACCGTGATGGTGACGATGATGACCGCGATCGTCGAGGTAATCGGGACGACGATGATGATTAAGGTCTAAAATAGAAAATTGAGCAAAATATATGCAAAAAAAATTCTAAAAATCAAAAAAGGGTGCTTCGCACCCTCAATGGTCATCTATCGAATTTAGGCTTCAGCATTAAATCGCATCGATAAATCCACAGCTTTGACATCTTTGGTCAAGACACCCATCGAAATATAATCGACACCGCTACTGGCAACTTCACGTAAATTTTCGATCGTGATATTGCCAGATGCTTCCAGTTTGCAGCGGCCGGCCACATGCTGTACTGCCTCAATCATTTGCTGCTGGCTGAAATTATCCAGCATCACGATATCCGCATTGGCCTCTAAGGCCTGATTCAGTTCATCCCAGGTTTCGACTTCCACTTCGACCGGTTTGCCCGGCGCAATCTGGTGTGCCTTGGCAATCGCCTGAACAATTCCGCCAGCGGCCATAATATGATTTTCTTTAATCAAAAAGGCATCGAATAAACCCAGACGATGATTCTGCCCACCACCAATGGCAACGGCATATTTTTGTGCAATACGCAGGCCAGGAAGGGTTTTACGGGTATCCAGCAGCTTGGTATTTAAGCCATCCAATTGTTTGACATAATGCGCTGTTTTCGTCGCAACGGCAGACAGTGTCTGGACAAAATTCAGCGCAGGACGTTCCACAGTCAATAAACTGCGTGCAGAACCGGCCAGTTTCAGGAAAGTTTCATTGGCTTGAACCCGATCACCCTCATTTTTTAGCCAGATCACTTCAACACTTGGATCATAAGCCTGAATCAAGGCATTCACCCAAGGTTGCCCGGCCAGTACCATATCTTCACGGCTGATGATCGTGGCAGTGGCCTGTTCATCTTCAGGGGTCAGCAGGGCAGTAATATCACCGTCACCAATATCTTCTGAAAGTGCCTGTTGGATATTGATCTGAATCGACTGGTCTAGCAACGCTTGAGATATGCGCATGAGTATTTCCGTATCTTTTAAGCCGTGAAAATTGCGCATTATCTTAGCACTGTTACATAAAAAATGAGCGATTTTTCCTACAGTCTGCCGGGATGAATTGAGATTTGTGCCTGAAAGTTTTAGCATGAAGCCGGCTGCAACCCTGATCGTGCAGATTTTATTTTTGGAGAGAATGGTTTTATGCAACAGGCAGCCGAGTTTCAGGTTAAGAATGGACAACTGATGGGCGCACGTCACATTCCCTCTCCCAATTTTAACCAGCGTCCGGACAATACCGAGATTCAGCTCATTGTGGTGCATAACATCAGTCTGCCACCCTCACAGTTTGGCGGCGGTTATATTGAACAGTTTTTTCAGAATCAACTGGATTGGTCAGTCCATCCCTATTTTCAAAGCATTGAAGGGATGCAGGTTTCGACCCATCTGCTGATTTTACGTTCTGGTGAGGTACTGCAATTCGTCAATTTTAATGACCGTGCCTGGCATGCTGGACGTTCGACCTATTTGGGTAAAAAAGAATGTAATGATTATTCGATTGGCATCGAGCTGGAAGGCAGTGACGACTTGCCTTTTGAACCGGTACAGTATGCAGCCTTGATCAAAGTCACTGCCTGTTTGCAAGATTATTATCCTAAAATTCAGCAGCATATTGCCGGACATTCGGATATTGCCCCGGGCCGTAAGACCGATCCGGGACCGTATTTTAACTGGGCTGATTTTCGTTGCCAGTTACAGCATTATAAAAATACCTCAACCTCGCTTGAGGGATGCAATTAAGCAATGAACTTCTGACAGAGGTTTCATTACAATAGCCACAAATTTATACATTAGGTGAATAGGATGGCGCTTTGGCGTTCGACCGTCATTGTCAGTGCGATGACCATGTTGTCACGTGTACTGGGATTGGTTCGAGATATTGTTTTACTGAATGTCTTTGGTGCGGGTAAGGACTTCGATACCTTCGTGGTCGCATTTCGTATTCCAAACTTTTTCAGGCGATTATTTGCCGAAGGGGCATTCTCACAGGCCTTTATTCCGGTTTTGACCGAATACAAAACCAGTCGTACCCATGCCGAAGTGCAGATTCTGATTAGCCGGGTCTTTGGCTGTCTGGCAACGGTAATGAGTCTGCTGACCATGTTCGCAGTGATTGCTGCACCGTTGATCATGTATATCTATGCGCCCGGTTTCCATAGCGATCCTGAGAAATTCGCCTTGGCGACTGACATGTTCCGCCTGACCATTCCTTATTTACTGTTCATGTCACTGACGGCTTTTGCCAGCAGTATTCTGAACAGTTATGGCTCTTTTAGTACACCGGCCTTTGCACCGGTCTTGCTCAATGTCGCCATGATTGCTGGTGCGCTCTGGCTGACTCCGCATATGGCAGAGCCGATTATGGCACTGGGCTGGGCAGTCATCATTGCCGGTATTTTACAGCTGGCGATTCAGATTCCTGAACTGTGGCGTAAAAACCTGCTGATCCCACCTAAAATTGACTTCAAGCATGAAGGCGTGGATCGCATCATGAAGTTGATGCTGCCGGCTTTATTTGGTGTATCCGTCACGCAAATTAACCTGCTGCTGAATACCATCTGGGCTTCATTTATGCAGGATGGTTCGGTGTCCTGGCTGTATAGTGCCGAGCGCATGACCGAGTTGCCGCTTGGCCTGATTGGTGTAGCGATTGGTACTGTCATTTTGCCATCTTTATCGGCACGACATACCGAGCAGAATCCGGAAAAATTCCGCGGCATGATGGACTGGGCCGCTAAAGTGATTGTAATGGCAGGTTTACCGGCCAGTATTGCCTTGTTTATGCTGTCGACCCCGATCATTCAGGCCCTGTTTGAACGTGGTCAGTTCAGCTTTGAAGATACCCAAATGACGGCTCTGGCGCTGCAATGTATGAGCGGTGGTGTGATTGCCTTTATGTTGATTAAAGTCTTTGCCCCGGGTTTCTATGCACAGCAGGATACCAAAACACCGGTGCGTGTCGGTCTGATGGCTGTGGCTGCCAATGCAATCCTGAACGTGATTTTTATCGGTATCTTCAAGTTGATTGACTGGGAAGCAGAACATATGGCACTGGCACTGGCATCGACCGGTTCAGCCATGGTGAATGCCGGCCTGCTTTATTACTATCTGCATAAGCGTCATATTTTCCGCTTTGGCCCGCACTGGAAAAAAATCTTCCTGCAATTCATGTTTGCCAATGTGGTGATGATCGCAGCTTTGGCTTATGCCTTAAGTTGGTACAATGCCGATGTGTCGCAATGGATGCGTGTCGCAGAAGTACTCATCTTGTGTGTCATTGGTGTGGTGGCCTATCTGGCGGCCTTGCTGGCGGCAGGTTTTAGACCGCGTCATTTAAAACCTTAAGTGAATATTGAACTTGATATTCGCTTAATAAAGCTATAAAAAAACAAGAGCCAGAAGGCTCTTGTTTTTTTCGAAGGATCATACTTGCTTCGACTCAATCTAAACTGAATCTAGACCTTACCGCGGGAAAGAAATCCAACGATCGCAAGAATCACCGCAATTACTAACAAGATAATTGCAAAATCCTTAGATAAGCCTGCTACTCCACCGAAACCAAGTAGACTCGCAATTAATGCAATAACAGCAAAAATAATAGCCCAGCGAAACATATATATTCTCCATGTGTTTTTATTTTCAAATTTAGTATAGAAATAAACGATTCCAGCGACTGTTAGTGTTTTGTTGACGAACTGTCTATGATTTAACAATAGTTTACGTGATGGTAATAAGAATTTGAGCGGTAGGTCTGCGCGGTTTGGGCTGCTATAATCAGCTGATTTTTGAGTGCGCCGACCTGATCATGACCGATACTTTACGTCCCGAATTTTGGAAAAACTATGGCCTTGCCGAACTCACGCAAGCCGAGTGGGAAGCCTTGTGTGATGGTTGCGGACTCTGTTGCCTGATTAAACTGGAAGATGAAGATACCCAGGAAGTCGCTTATACCAAAGTGGCCTGCAAACTGCTGGATTGTACGACTGCGCGTTGCTCCAATTATCCAGAGCGTTTGCACTATGTGCCAGACTGTATTCAGCTCACGCCAGAAAAATTGGAAACGATTCACTGGTTGCCTTCAAGCTGTGCTTATCGCCGGGTCGAGCAGGGCAAAAGCCTGCCATCCTGGCATTATCTGATCAGCGGTTCACGGGAAAGTGTGATTCAGGCACGCAAGTCGGCAGCAGGGCGCTGCCTGAGTGAAGCCGACATTCCTGAAGACGACATCGAAGACTATATCGTGCGTTGGGTGCGTTAATTTGCCGCGATAAGTACCTATTGATTTGCCGGCTGCAGTAGGGCCTGAGCCGAAGCACCGGCCATCGGACGATAGAAATAAAAGCCTTGTCCAATCTGACAGTCACAATGGATCAGGGTATCGAGTTGTTCGGTATTTTCGATGCCTTCGACCAGAACATCCAAAGCAATACTGGAACCAATCTGGGTAATGGCTTTGACAATCGCCAAGGCAGAGGGGTCACTGTTCATACGCTCGACGAAGTTGCGGTCAATTTTGATGCAATCCACCGGATAGTCTTGTAAACGGGTTAGTGAAGAATGTCCGGTGCCGAAATCATCCAGTGAGATCTGGATTCCGGCCTGTTTCAGCAGGTTCAGGGCCCGGATCACATAATTGGCACCATGCTCGGACAGACTCTGTTCGGTAATTTCCAGTTCCACCTTATGCGCAGGAATATCAAAATTGGACAGGCGGGCCAACATTTTTTCAGCATAGTCATCGCGCAAAAATTCAACCGGTGCAGCATTGATTGAAATCGGTAACAGATCCAGTCCTTGGGCCTGCCAGCGACTCATATCGGCAAAGACTTTCAGTTGCATGGTTTCACTGATACGTGAGGCCAGCTCATAGTCCTGAAAGGCACCAAAAATCTCGGAAGGCAGTTGCACCTGCTGATCCTGATCTTGCCAGCGTAACAGTGCTTCAAAACCAATCACCACACCATCAGACAGACGGACTTTGGGTTGATAGTAGGGAATGATCTGATCGGCCAGAATAATCTTGCGGGCCAAAGTCAGCTGCTTGGTCATATTTTCCAGCGAACCACACATGTCCTGATTAAACATGCGGATGCCGCCACGACCACTATTTTTCAGATCATTTAAGGCAATGTCGGCACACTTCAACAGATTCGAGGTGTTCAGGGCATCACGTGGATAGATGGCACAGCCAATACTCATAGCACTGCTGATACTGTCGCCAATATAATTGATCGGTTGATCCAGCTGGCTATAGGCCAGTTGCGCCGTGGCCAGCAGCTGTTCTTCACTTTCCAGATTTTTCACCAGAACAGCAAATTCATCTCCACCCAAACGGGCCACAATGGTATTCGGGCCGAAACAGGCCTGGAAACGCTGACCCAGAACATGGAGTAGATGATCGCCAGCAATATGGCCCAAGGTGTCATTGATGTGCCGGAAATAATCCAGATCAATCAGCAGTAGACCCGCCTTGGTCTGCTGTTGTTGCGCTTTTAATAGCACCTGTTTAAAGGTTTTATAGAAGGCACTGCGATTATACAGACCAGTCAGTTCATCTCGTTTAATGGCTTCTTTTAAGCGGGTTTCTGCAATTTTTTGCTGACTGATATTGCGTGAGACACAGAGGATGCTTTGGGTAATATTGTGCTGATCCAGAATCGGGGTCAGCAGATGATCCCAATATTGGATTGGCTGGTCTTTGCTCTGAGTTTTGCTAGAAAAACGGCTATTTAAGCCTAGGACTGCCTGTTTCAGTGCACGTTGCGCAGATTTTCGGGCTTCAGGTGCTAAACGGTTCAGCCAGGACAAAGAACTGTCCTGATCTTGCGCTGTTGTTTCGCTTTCTGGTGTCAGACCGTCAGACTGGTTACTATGCCGAATCTGACCTTCAGGACTGATAATATGGATGCAGTCTGCGCTGGCATCCAGCATATTTTCCTGGGTTGAAACGATTTGAGACAGTTGTTGCTGGATTTCAAAATAATCATGTACATCGGTCAGTGAAACCGCCCACTGCAACACATCTTCCGGATCATGATGAAATTTTACCGCCAGCGTACACATACGATAATGGGTATCGCTGCGTTTAATCCGGCACTGGGTTTCAAAATTCTGATGCTGATCCAGTGCCGCATGCCACAGCTTCGAAAACAGCTGTAAGTCCTCGGTATGAATGAAACTCTGCCACGATATATTGCCCGGTTCATTCAGGTTCACACCAAGATAATCGGTCATGGCGGCGTTAAAATAGTGCAGATGTGTTTTGCTACTGACCCAGAGAGGTTGGGGTAAGGCATCAATCAGTTTTTGAAGCTGAATTAATTCAGACAGATGAACAGGGGTTGAACTCAGTGATGTTGCCAGCAGAGGTTCCGACTGGCTCACAGCTCCCTGTTCAAATTTATCATGCTTCATGCATTCACCAATACAACCCAAAAAATACCCAAAGGGCGACATAAGTTTCTTTTAATTAGAATAAACAATATGAAAATTACACTGTAATTAATTCACAATTAATCATGTTCAAATTACTTGCTTTTATGAAGATTAATTCATTCAGAATTAAAAAAATAGAGGATTTCTACATAAATTAATTTTTTATGCTTTATGTTTGCAATCTTGGAATCAAAACTGCTGGTGTTAGAATGAGATCAGAATTTAGTTTGAGCCAATAATAACATGTCAGATAGTCATATCCCGCTTCCAGAACGCTTAAGACCACGTGACCTTGCAGAGATTATCGGGCAGGAACATTTGCTGGGGGAACAGGCGCCCTTACGCCAGATGATTGATCAGGGTCATCTACCGTCGATTATTTTCTGGGGACCACCCGGCGTTGGAAAAACCACCATTGCCTTACTGTTGGCACAAGCGGTAGATCGGCCTTTTATCAGTCTGTCTGCCCTGAATACCGGAGTGAAAGAGCTGCGTGAAGTGATTGCCGATGGTGGTGATCTGCTGACGCCAGTGGTCTTTATTGATGAAATTCACCGCTTTAATAAATCCCAGCAGGATGCACTGTTAAATGCAGTCGAAAAAGGGAAAATTACCTTAATTGGTGCCACTACCGAAAACCCGTCTTTTGAAGTGAATAGTGCCTTATTGTCACGTTGTCAGGTGTATAGCCTGAATGCGTTGAGTGCGGAATCGATTCAGACTCTGCTCACACAAGCCTTGCAAAATGACCGTTTTTTGCAGGAACGACATATCCTGATTGAAGAATTTGATGCCTTGGTGCAGTTCGCAGCAGGTGATGCCCGTAAAGCATTGAATTTACTTGATCTGATTGCCAGTACTTTTGAACCGGATATGGAAAATATCATCACCAATGCAGGGGTGGTGAAAGTGGCACAGCAAAATATTGCCCGTTATGACAAGTCCGGTGAACAGCATTATGATCTGGTCTCGGCTTTTATAAAATCAATTCGCGGCAGTGATCCCGATGCAGCGCTGTACTGGATGGCACGCATGCTCAAAGGCGGTGAAGATCCGGTATTTATTGCCCGCCGTATGCTGATTGCAGCCTCTGAAGATATCGGTAATTCCAATCCGAATGCCTTATTGCTGGCGGGTGAATGTTTCCGTTCGGTGCAGGCCGTCGGAATGCCGGAATGCCGGATTATTTTAGGACAATGTGCGGTGTATTTAGCCACCAGTGCCAAAAGTAACAGCACCTATCTGGCAATTAACAAGGCAATGGAGCTTGCAGATAAAACCTCGAATTTGCCGGTGCCTTTGCATTTGAGAAATGCACCGACCAAGCTGATGAAAGAACAGGGCTACGGGGTGGATTATCTGTATCCGCATCATTATCCTGAGCATTTTGTGCTGCAAGACTATATGCCGCCAGAACTGAAAGATACCAAACTGTATGAGTCGGCACGCAATAAACGTGAAGTTGAAGGAGAGCGCTTACAGCAACGCCGTTGGCAACAACAGCAACAGCAGCAATAATATCAGTACACAAACAGATTAAACTCAGGCAAAAAAAAGCCCAATTCAAGGCGAATTGGGCATAAATTAGGATGTTTTTTCAAGGGAGAGAACATCCTAGAGGGTAGGCGATCAATCTGGTCGGCAAACCTTGAGTTAAATCAATCAGCTCACTGATTTGCCTGGTATGTGATGATATTAGACCATAGGCTTGCCAATGTAAAAGCGATCATTTTTATCTGTAATATTTATTTTTTCGATTAAAGCTTAAAAGGTCAATCTGGCCCAGCCAAAAAAATCAGGGATAAAAAAACCGAGCTGTTGAGCTCGGTTTTTTTGAAGCAATGGACTATGCCATTAGATGTTGTCGAGGTTAATACCTAAACGACCCGCAACTTCTTCATAGGCTTCAACTACACCGCCTAAACCTTGACGGAAACGGTCTTTGTCGAGTTTTTTCTTGGTGTCTTTGTCCCATAGACGGCAACCGTCTGGAGAGAATTCATCACCCAAAACGATACGGTCATGGAATACACCGAATTCAAGTTTGAAGTCGACCAGAATCATGTTGCCGGCATCAAACAATGCTTTCAGCACGTCATTGACTTGGTAAGTCAATTCTTTCATTTTTTCCAGTTGCTCAGCAGTCGCCCAACCTAAAGCAATCGCTTGCGATTCATTGACCATTGGATCGCCAAGCGCATCGTCTTTAAAGAACAATTCGAATGTAGATGGAGTCAGTTCTTTACCTTCTTCAACACCTAAACGGCGGCATAAAGAACCTGCTGCATAGTTACGAATCACACATTCAACCGGGATCATATCCAGTTTTTTCACCAGCACTTCATTTGGAGTCAGCAGCTTTTCAAAGTGAGTTTCAATACCCGCTTCTGCCAGCTTTTCCATGATGAAGGCGTTAAAACGGTTGTTCACCTTGCCTTTACGATCTAGTTGCTCGATTTTTTCGCCATTGAATGCAGAGGCATCATCTCGAAAGACTAAAATCAGATGGTCTGAACTGTCTGTGGTGTAGACAGATTTCGCTTTACCAGTATAGAGCAAGGTTTGTTTTAACATGAGGGAACCTTTTACAAAAAAAAATGCCTAGAAATGTCTAGGCTGGCCAATTTTGGTAAATCTGGTTGAGCAGTTCTGCGGCTTTTTCACGGTCGGCAAAACTGTTATCGGCATTGAACACAGCGAGGTTATTACTTGAACCGACAGAAGATAATCTTAATACATAGGTTTGCTGGTCGACCCGAATCGTGACTTCGTAACGGTTTTTATTCTGCGCAACGATGCTATGATTCAGGCTGCTGAGGGTGGCAAGCGTATATTGCCAAATTGTAGCAGAATTTCCGTCAATTTTAAGCAGCGGATTAAGATTTCCGTCTGTGACCAACTGTGGTTTACCAACAGCATTGCTTTCAGTCAGCTCAGCTTGAGTGGTGTTTTCAGTCTGGGCCTGAGGGCGTGGCAAGGCAAAACGGTTGCCACGCTGGTTTTCAAGCTTCGGTGCATTTTCAATTGCAAGCGGATCGACTGTTGGAGCAGGATACAATGGCGTTGCAGGACGTACCATGGCGCCTTCAGGATATTGTAAAGCGTCCAGAGTTGTAGTTTCTTTATAGTCTAAAGTGCCGTTATTAAAGGCCATTGAACTACAACCTGCCAAACTGAATACTGAAAGTGTAAGGCTAAGTCCTAAACGTAATTGCATAATCTTGTGCTCTTTTATTTAATAACGCCCGCTTCGACCAGTGCTTCATGAAGCGGAGCGCGATATTGTTCTGCAAGTGGTGTTAATGGAAGGCGAATGCCAGTACCAATTAAGCCCATGTCATGGAGTGCCCATTTCACAGGAATTGGGTTTGATTCGCAAAATAAAATATTGTGTAAATTTGCAACCTGAGCATTTAACTGTTCAGCGTCTGTAGCATTACCTGTAATGGCAGCGGCACACACTTCACTCATGGCTTTCGGAGCCACATTCGCTGTGACCGAGATATTGCCTTTGGCGCCATGACCCATCAGCTGATATGCCGTTGCATCATCACCTGAGTAGACCACCATGTCTTTGTCTTTCAGACCTTGCAAGAGTTCAGCACCACGCGGTACATCACCCGTCGCATCTTTAATCCCGACGATTTGTGGAATATCGGCCAGACGAATCACGGTTTCATTCAGCATGTCGACACCGGTACGGCCAGGGACATTATACAGAATCTGCGGAAGATCGACCGCTTCAGCCACAGCTTTATAATGCTGGTACAAGCCTTCCTGGGTCGGTTTGTTATAATAAGGCGTCACCAGAAGAGCAGCATCGGCGCCGAGCTCTTTGGCTTCACGGGTAAGTTGGATGGCTTCACGGGTCGAGTTTGCGCCTGTGCCGGCAATAATAGGAATACGTTTGTTGGCCACACGAATGATTTCTTTGATCACCTGGGTGTGTTCACTCATGCTCAGGGTCGAGGCTTCGCCTGTCGTTCCAACGGCAACAATACTGTTGGTGCCCTCTGCAATATGCCATTCAACCAGCTTCTCGAGACCCTTCCAATCTACGCTGCCATCTTCAAACATAGGGGTGACGATTGCGACTATGGAACCTTGAATGGTCTGTGCTTGCTGAGTCATTTTAAAAAACTATCCTATTTGTCCATCCGAAAGGAATGAGAAAACATAAATTGGGATGGATTTGTATTTTGATTTATAGCAAATTCAATGGACTTGCGCTGAATTGAAGATTGCTTATGCAAATTATGACTGATCAAACGCATAAGAACAATATGCTTTAGTCAAAGCCACTCAATTCTTTATACAAAGCCTTTTGAAAACAATCAAGTAATAAATTAGATGATTTATCCGGCGAAATACCGCAGTCAAACTGCGACTTAAGTCCCGGTTCAGCAAGATATTATGGAATTTTGTCTGCAAAATTAGCTCGATTTGAGTAAAAATCTCGGCCAAGTCGTGAATTTCGTTGTCTTTAGCTGCTGAATTAATATTTTTATTGAATGAACCTATATGTAAAACATCTTTGTCTGGGGGCTAAGCTGATGTAAACAGATTGAAAAATTGAATAGATTAATCTTTTTTTAATATCAATGAATTGCATGATATTTTTCTAATCGGTTGGTTTTTTAACTTGATGTATAAGTCTTAAAGTATAAATTTTGAATTTTAAAACTTTTTGATTAATTGCTTTTGCGACTTTATCTCAAGGTCTATTGCATGGAGCTGCTTCAGCTGCTGTGGGGATATCCAAGTAAAACGTTCAACTTATTGATAGTTATTTCTGCGCTCAGGCTCATAGATGATGGTCTTTCTTTTGTAACGCTGATTGAACAAGGATAATCCAATGGAAAAATCAGACAATAAGCATGCTATCGTCACGGTCGCCATCTGTTTTCTGATAGCGGTGATTGAAGGCTTGGATATTCAGGCTGCTGGTATTGCTGCAGCCGGTGTGCGTGAGCACTTCGGTCTCGATAGTTCCCAGTTGGGTGTGTTTTTTAGTGCAGGGATTCTGGGTTTATTACCCGGTGCACTGATCGGCGGTCGATTTGCAGACCGTATCGGCCGTAAGAAAGTGTTGATCTGGTCGACAGCAACATTTGCCATATTCACTTTATGTACAGTTTGGGTCAATAGCTTTAACAGTCTGCTGGCAGTACGTTTTCTGGCCGGAGCAGGTCTGGGCGGTGCGATGCCGATTCTCATCACACTCGCTTCTGAAGCGGTATCGCCGCAAAATCGTGGTCGTGCAGTCGGCTTGATGTATTGCGGTATGCCTGTGGGTGCTGCGATTTTATCTTTAATTGCTGCGACTGAATTTGGTGCCAACTGGAAAAATGTTTTCTATCTGGGCGGCTTGTTACCGATTTTTGCAATTCCATTGATGATGCTATTTTTGCCTGAATCGAAGGAATACCTGAAAACACAGAACAAAACTGCAGCAGAACTTGCCGTTGCACCACAAGGTTCATTTAAGGACCTGTTTAATTCGGACAACCTGTTACGTACCATGTGCATCTGGATCAGCTACTTCTTTACGCTGATGGTGGTTTACATCATGTTGAGCTGGTTACCCTCATTGTTTATGGAACTTGGCTTTAGCCGTAAGGATGGTTCAACCGCACAGTTCTACTTCATGGTCACGGCGACGATTGGTACAATTATCCTGGGTATGCTGACCGATCGCTGGAAAAAAGCGTATGTGATCCTGTTGATGTACGGCGGTATTCTTGCAGGTCTATTGGCACTAAATGGTGCAAGCTCACTGAACCAGATGTATATGGCAGCAGCATTGGCAGGTGCCTTCGTAATTGGCTGTCAGGGTGTACTTTATGCCTTCGGTAGTATCGTGTATCCAACAGAAGTGCGCGGTACCGGTGTCGGTGTAGCTTCTGCAGTCGGTCGTATTGGTGCCATGCTAGGCCCAGTCATCGCAGGTCAGCTCCTGGTGGCAGGTTTTGGTGCCGCAGGGGTAATTACAGCCGCAATCCCATGTATCATCATCTCTGCACTGTGTATGCTATTCCTGGTGAACCGTACCAAAGTGTAATAGGCCAAGATTTGAAAAAGCCTGCTTTTGCAGGCTTTTTTGTGTTTAAAATTCAAGGAATCAGATCCGCAGTGCGGTTAAAAACAGGCAGAATCAGAATATGCAGTCACAGGGTTTTTAGCAGCCGCTCTAAAAATCCGATAACAATTTGCGCTATGCTTGGACATAAATCGAGATTTCAATGGATGAAAATACATGCAAAATAATATCGCATTGCTGGTCGTAGATGTACAAAGAGGATTTACCCCAGGGGGTAATCTGGCAGTGGCCAATGCTGACCAGATTATCCCCAATATCAATTTATTGGGGCAGTATTTTCAAAATATTATCCTGACGCAGGACTGGCATCCAGAAAACCATATTTCTTTTGCAGACAATCACCCCGCTAAAGCGGCTTATGACAGCATTCAGCTGGATTATGGCACTCAGGTTTTATGGCCAAAGCATTGTGTGCAGGGGACAGTAGATGCCGAGTTGCATCCGGATTTAAATTTACCGCAAGCGCAACTGATTATCCGCAAGGGTTTTGATTCCCGGATTGACAGTTATTCCGCCTTTATGGAAGCAGATCAGAAAACCACAACCGGTTTGGCCGGCTATCTGCGTGAACGTGGTATTGATACGGTATTTGTGGTTGGGATTGCTACCGATTTCTGTGTGGCTTGGACCGCCATCGATGCCTGCAAACTGGGCTTTAAGACCTATGTCATTGCCGATGCCAGCAAGGGCATTGATCTCAATGGTTCCTTGCAACATGCTTGGCAAGATATGCTGGCGCATGGGGTAAAACGCATCTATACCAAAGATATCGTTCAGCCGGTTTAAAATTTTATCATGATGCGCTTCGGATATTTATTTGATCTTCGGCGCATTTAAATCTTCAGATTTCTGGTATTGAGAGATGCCTGTTTTATCTTGTTATTATTCTGCCTTTGTACCCCTGGATGAACCCCATGTCAGCCTTGCTCCAGTTTAGCCAATTTGTCCAAAAAACCTTTGCTTTATGGGTCGTACTTTTTTCCGGCATTGCCTTGATGATCCCTGAAGCTTTTGTCTGGTTACGGGCTTATATTCCTTGGATGTTGGGCATCATTATGTTCGGCATGGGCATGACCATGACGTTAGGCGATTTTAAAAGTGTCCTGCAAAGTCCGAAAGCGGTAGCAATTGGTGTCGTCGCCCAGTTCATGGTAATGCCAGGTTTGGCTTTTCTACTGTGCAAGCTGTTTCAGCTGCCACCGGAGATTGCGATCGGGGTGATCTTGGTGGGTTGCTGCCCGGGTGGAACGGCATCCAATGTGATTACCTATATGGCCAAGGGCAATACTGCCTTGTCTGTTGCCTGTACCTCGGTTTCTACGTTACTGGCCCCCATTCTAACTCCGGCCATTTTCTATGTGTTGGCCAGTCAGTGGATTGAGATCAATGCTTGGTCGATGCTGGTGTCGATCTTACAGGTGGTGTTATTCCCGATTATTCTGGGCTTAATCGTACGGGCGCTACTCAAGCAAAAAGTCACGGCCTATATTCAGGTGATGCCGTTGATTTCTGTGATTGCAATTGTGGCAATTGTCGCGGCGATTATTGCCGGCAGCAAAACCCAGATTCTGGAATCCGGGTTAATGATTTTAGGGATCGTGGCTTTACACAATGGTATGGGCTATTTACTGGGTTATTGGGCCAGCCGTATATTTCACTTGGCAGAAATAGACTGTCGTGCAGTATCCATTGAAGTGGGGATGCAGAATTCTGGTCTGGGGGTGGCTTTGGCTGCGACCCATTTTGCTGCATCTCCAATGACCGCTTTACCAAGTGCCATTTTCAGTCTGTGGCATAATATTTCAGGACCAGCACTAGCCACTTATTGGGCTGCCAGACAAACTGAAAAAACAGACACCTAATTGCAATTTGATGACAGCACACAACCAACCAGAGCATGATTTTTTATAATGTGAAAAAGTTAGAATATTAATTTATATGGATTTATCAAGCTTTGTAACATAAGTGTCATGAAGTCTGCCTAAGATCGCCCCTCAATGATGTGAAACAACAGACTGTGATCAACAGCATTGAGAGGGCATGGAACAATTTCAGCATTCGTCAGCGACCTATTTTAATCGGGAACTTTCCTTATTTGAATTTCAGCGTCGTGTCTTGGCACAAGCACTCGATTCGAATTTACCGATTTTAGAGCGCTTAAACTTCCTGATTATTTTTTCCCGTAACCTGGATGAGTTCTTTGAAATCAGGATTGCCGGGCTGATGAAACAGCAAGACCTGAATGCGACTACCCGGACGCCTGATGCTGTACCTACCGAGCTGATTCTACAAGAACTGTCCCAGTCCATTCATGCCACAGTTAACAAACAGTATGAGGTACTGAATCATGCAATTTTGCCTGAACTTCAGGCGCAGGGGATTCAGTTTCTTCAATATCAGGATCTTCTGGAAAAACACAAGGCCTGGATTGCAGCCTTTTTTGCCAAAGAAGTGCAACCGGTACTGACCCCGATCAGTCTGGATCCTTCACATCCTTTTCCACGTTTGGTGAATAAAAGTCTGAACTTTATTATCAGCTTGGAAGGTAAAGATGCCTTTGGCCGTGAAATCGAGATGGCAATTGTGCCGGCACCCCGTTCTTTACCGTGCCTGATTAAAATTCCGGAAGACGTTGCCGGAAACAATGCTACCCAGATTTTTCTGACTGCGATCATCCAGCAGCATATCAGTGATTTGTTCCCGGGCATGAAAGCGACCGGATGTTATGCCTTTCGGGTCACCCGCAATGCCGATCTGGTACTGTCGGAAGATGTTGATGATCTGGCAGTGGCTTTAAAAGACGAACTGTGTTCGCGCCGCTTTGGTCGTGCGGTACGTCTGGAAATTGAAAATGACTCTCCTCAGAACATCATCAATTATTTGCTGGATGAATTTGATCTGACGGAACAGGAACTGTACCGGATTGATGGGCCGATCAATTTGTCCCGCCTGAGTACCAGCTTTGAGCGTCCGGAATTAAAGTATCCGCATTTTAGTCCGGTCATTCCGAAAATTTTCCGTAAACAGAAAAGCATTTTTGAAATTTTGAAGGCGCAGGATGTGCTACTGCATCATCCTTTTGATTCATTCCAGCCGGTGATTACTTTACTGCGCGAAGCGGCTAAGGATCCGGCGGTGCTAGCGATCAAGCAGACCCTGTACCGTAGTGGTCCGGACTCGGAAATTGTTCAGGTGCTGGCAGAAGCCGCACGAAATGGCAAGGAAGTCACGGCCGTGATTGAACTGCGGGCGCGTTTCGATGAAGAATCCAATATTATGGTGGCAAATATCCTGCAAGAAGCGGGGGCGGTTGTGGTGTATGGCATCGTCGGTTATAAAACCCATGCCAAAATGATTCTGATTGTCCGCCGTGAAAACCAGGAATTACTGCGTTATGCACATTTGGGCACTGGAAACTATCATGCCGGGAATGCCCGCATGTACACCGATTATGGCCTGATGACCACACAGCTGGATATCTGTGAAGATGTGCACCGCATGTTCCAGGAACTGACCGGTATGGGAAAAATGGCCAAACTGAAAGCCTTGCTGCATGCGCCGTTTACCCTGCATAGTGAATTGCTGAAACTGATTGACCAGGAAAAGGCATTTGCCCTGGCTGGAAAAGCCGCGCATATCATCATCAAAGTGAATGCGCTTACCGAACCGCAATTGATTGCTGCCCTATATCAGGCTTCGCAGGCCGGGGTGAAAATTGACCTCATTGTGCGTTCAATCTGCTGCCTGATTCCACAAGTCACCAACATGTCAGAAAATATTCAGGTACGTTCAATCGTAGGACGTT
This sequence comes from Acinetobacter sp. YH12100, assembly GCF_013419135.1. Lineage (NCBI taxonomy): Bacteria > Pseudomonadati > Pseudomonadota > Gammaproteobacteria > Moraxellales > Moraxellaceae > Acinetobacter > Acinetobacter sp. YH12100. Next base: position 39,367 of record NZ_VPAQ01000013.1, read on the forward strand.
TTCTGGAACATACCCGGGTCTATTATTTTGAGCATGGCGGCGCCAAGAAACTGTATTGTGCCAGTGCAGACTGGATGGGGCGCAACCTGTTTTCCAGAGTTGAAACCTGTTTCCCGGTGCTGGATCCAGCGCTGAAAAAACGGATTTATAAAGATGGCCTGATCAGCTATTTAAAAGATTGTCAAAATGCATGGGAGCTAGATGCCGATGGTCAGTGGCATAAGGTCCCCTGTCAGGATCCGGCCCAGCCTTATAATGCCCAGCAATATCTGCTGGAACAAAAACAATTAAAAATTTAAGGGGTAGGCCAAGATACGCTGGCGTATTTTTTTATATCCATAAAAAAGCCGGATGTTGGATCCGGCTTTTTTAATTGAAACATTCAGGGATATTTATGAGGCTTTGGACTGTTTGGATTTTAGAATTTCGGTTCTAAAAGTCTGTGCCAGCTCGGCGCTTTCAGCATCCATTCCATTCACCACAAAAGCATGACGGGTCAGGACATTGGTTGGATTTGGCATGCTGACCAGCTGGAAGTGGTCGCTTACATCTTTCAGCAAGGTGTTCGGTACATGTAAGGCACTTTCTTTCGCGACCAGATGCTGAGTCAGGCGCTCAGCGGCCTGTACCGAGCTGAGCTGCATCTCCTCGACTTTAGAGGCAATCGCGCTGCGGGTTTGCAGCACAAAACGTTTTTCTTCACGATAGCGTTTATACAGGACTTCCGAAAGCAGCTGGAACACGGCACTGATCATGGTCAGGCAAGCCAAGGCATTCGGTTTGTCTGCCGCAATGCTGATAGTGGCACCTTTTTCATCAAATTTATGCACAGTACTAATATCACTGCCATTCAGTTTGTAGCGCTGCACACAGAGTTCAGTGGCTTTATTCAGGAAAATCTGACACAGGTTGAAATAAGGCACCGATACGGTTTTATTCACGCTATCGAGTAACTGTTTTGGATCATAGAACTGGATATTCAAGCTCAGGCTATCGCTTTCCAGTACAGCTGGCTTATGTTCTTTTTCTTTGGCTTTATTTTTTACTGCCTGCTGGGCTTGGGCAATGGCCAGCGCAGCATTGTGCTTTTCCTGTTCCAGAGCTTGGGTCAGGGTCTGAATCTCGAATTTTAAACGGGATTCATTGTTAATGCGTGCCAGATATTCGGTTCGGCTAGGACGCGCGATCGCGCGGTACGCCACCCAAATCAAAGCATGAATAATGAAAGAGAACAGAATCGCCAGCCATTGCGTCCGCAGAATTTCACCCATACTTGGCTCAATCAGGGTGATTTCAATCAGACCGACTTTTTTCTCGTTTTGCAGTGCATCACGGACAAAAACTTCACCATCACGAGTTTTGGTCAGTCCACCGGTGGCTAAAACCTGACCTTTCGCATCCAGAATTCGAATCGAAGCCACACTCGGGTTGGTCGCATAACGATTTGCCAGCAAAGCCAGAGAAACACGATTGGCGGGTTCCAGCTCGGACAGGCTGTCTGTCACCAGTTGACTGGTGATCAGCTGCCCCTGACTGGTGCGGTTTTCATTCAGTTGGTGAGTGGTTGCCAATACCAGTAAAAAGGTATGCAGAGCAAAACTTACAATCAATAGGCTAGCAAATAGCCCTTGTCTAGGCGCATTCAACGTAAACTTCCAAGGCAATTCTGTTCAATTTCGATTATGATTCTAACAATAGTTGTAGCTCAGACCCGAGTCAATTCATGCGAGAAATCATTCTTATATCATTTTTAGGACCTGACCAGCCTAATCAATTTACACGATTAATGCAGGTTTTGTCCGCCCATTCCCTACAGATTTTAGATGTGGGGCAAGCGGTTATTCATAATCAGTTAACCTTAGGTATTGTTGTAGCGTCTGATGACCAAACGGCGACAGCATTAGCCATGAAGGAAATCCTGATTCTAGCACATGATATCGGGTTAACTGTGCGCTTTAAACCGATCTCTGCGACTGAATATGATCAGTGGGTCAAAGAGGGTGGGCGCACACGTTATATCGTAACGGCATTGGCCCCTGAATTAAATGCCTCTCATTTGCAGGCCGTGACCCAGATTGTCTCGGCTCAGGGTTTTAATATTGAAACCGTAACCCGTCTGTCTGGCCGTCTGGCCCTGGATGGCAGCAGTACCGGTCCGAAACGTGCCTGTATCGAATTTGGTTTAAAAGGACAAATGCTGGATGCCGCAGCCATGCGTGCTGCCTGTTTGCGTTTGTCCAGTGAACTGAATGTCGATGTTGCGGTTCAGGAAGACAATGCCTATCGCCGTAACCGCCGTCTGGTCTGCTTTGATATGGACTCGACCCTGATCGAACAGGAAGTGATTGATGAACTGGCGATTGAAGCAGGGGTCGGTGCGCAGGTTGCTGAAATCACCGAACGCGCCATGCAGGGTGAACTTGATTTTCAGGCCAGTTTCCGTGCCCGTGTGGCTTTATTGAAAGGCATGGATGCATCGGTACTGCCGAAAATTGCCGAGCGCCTGACCATTACCGAGGGTGCTGAACGCCTGATTTCAACTTTGAAAGCATTGGGTTACCGTACTGCAATTCTGTCGGGTGGTTTTCAGTACTTTGCCGAATATTTGCAAGGCAAACTGGATATTGATGAAGTGCATGCCAATGCGCTTGATGTTCAGGATGGTGTAGTCACGGGTGAAGTCAAAGGTCATATTGTCGATGGCGCGCGTAAAGCTTTATTGCTTGGCGAAATTGCCAAAGAGATGGGAATTTCCCTGGAACAGACCATTGCAGTCGGTGATGGTGCCAATGACTTGCCAATGTTATCGATTGCAGGACTCGGTGTGGCTTTCCGTGCCAAGCCACTGGTGCGTCAAAATGCCACGCAGGCGATTTCCAGTGTCGGTCTGGATGGGGTGCTGTATCTGCTCGGGGTACACGATAAAGACCTGAATCAGGCATAAACACTATTTTTGATAGAATAAACGCGACCTCAGGGTCGCGTTTTTTGATTGCCTTTGTACTAAGGTGACCAAGCCAGCAGAGAAGATTGACTATAAAAACATCGATCATCTTAAACGGAAAAATAATTTTTTCAGTCAATAACAGCCCTGATAATTTTGTAATGACACGCCAACATTGACACAGTCATTGATCCACAAAAATGCCAAAAGCAAAAAATGTAATGACAATATAATATCGCGACAAAGTATGTCGTGAGACCAGATCACAGGACTTTTTTTATGCAAAAAACTCAGCATAATGCAGGCATAGAGATACAAATCAACAGATTCCATTTTATTGATTGAACGAAATTCAATAGATAGAACCGTTGCAATATCAAACAGGCAAACTATCTATTTGGATGGAGGGGTTTATATGGTAACAGCGAATTTAGCAACGATCGTGGGCTTCAGTTTAGTCGCTGCAGCTGTAGTTGCTGTGTTCTTCTCGCCTTATCGTCGCTGGTTGAGTTTTATGGCAGCCGGGATGCTGGTCTGGGGCTTGATTGAGATGATTCGTGTAGGCACACAAGCCTGGTTTGATCTGCCAATGACCTATAGTTATCTGAGTGCATTGACAGCAGTCATGATGGTGGTCACTTTCTTATTATTGCGTGAAGACCGTCGTGCAGAGCGTGCCTTGGCAAAACGCCGTTGTATCGAACATACGCCAGTCTATGAAGATGACCAGCAGCAGCTTTCGAGCCGTTAAGTCTACAAATCGCAAAGAAAAAATGCACCCACGGGTGCATTTTTTAGCTTAGAAATATGATACAAACTGCTTAATCAACCTAGCCAAGAATTATGCTAGGATATTTGTCAATTTTCGTACAATTAGAATAGGCATCCTCCATGAAACTGTCGTCCATTCCTGTGTTAAAACTTCCTCTTATTGATATGAGTACCGATCCACTGGACTTGTTGGTCGCGGGTCTGGCTTTACGTATGAAGCAATTGGCACGTACCAGCCCAAAATTTATTGAACTGGTACATGAGCGTCAATTCCGGATCCAGATTGGCACAGATGAAGGTATGGCACGTCAAATTATTGTCAATAATGGCCAGATTGAGACGGTTTCAGGTGATGCAGAGAAAGCAGATTTTGTATTGCAGTTTGCTGATAGTGAACAGGGTGTAAAGACCTTGGTCAAAGGTGACCCGACAGCATTCATGACCGGTATGCAAAGTGGCACCATCAAAATGGAAGGTGACTTTGGCCTGCTGGTCTGGTTTAACCAGGTGGCGAAGATGATTCCACCCAAATTGCCCAAACCGGTCAAAGAAAAAATTAAATTTGCCCGGGCGTTTATTAAAGAAAAAACGGGTAAATAAAACTCTGCTCCTGACTTCCTCTCCTTTTTCAAGGAGGGCTGAGGGCAGGATTCAGCCAGTTTCAATCTGGGTAATGCCAGTCAGTTAGGGAGTTTAGATCTAAGCTCCTTAATTTTTTAAATCTTTTGCAGAAACAATTATTTTCTAATCTTGCGGTACAATACACCTGATGCCCCAGACCGTTGGGGATGAGGTTTCCAGCTACCCCATATCATTATGAATAACAATAATAAAAAACCAGACAGTTTCCTGCCTGATCTCGATTACTGAATCTGAGGGCTTTTTAATGTGGAAAATAATGTCGCTATTCAACTTCTAAATTAAAGGTCACCGGCCCATCATTGACCAAATGTACTTTCATATCCGCTGCAAAAATACCAGTTTGTACATGTTCAAATTGTGACTTTGCATAGTCAACCAGTTGCTCATACAGCTCTTTTGCAGCAGCAGGTGGCATGGCAGGGCCAAAATCTGGACGTAAACCTTTTTGGGTTTGCGCCATCAGGGTAAATTGCGAAACCAGCAGTAAACCACCTCCGGCCTGACCGACATTCCAGCCCATTTTGCCTTGTTCATCATCAAAGAATCGGTATTTCAATATCTTATCAATCAGCTTTTTACCTTTTTCCAGATTGTCGTCCTTGCTCAGACCCAGAAAAACCAGAATTCCTTTATTTATTTCGCCAGTGGTTTCACCCTCGACCACGACTTTAGCTTCTAAAACTCTTTGTAATAAGGCACGCATTTTACATATTGACTGATAACGATAGATGGGCGTGATTGTAACAAGAATAAAACCTGAAGCAGTATCAGATGCTAATTTTTATGAGTTTTAAATATTTGAAAATCAATTGATTAATTTTTATAAATTCATTAAAACGATTGAAGTGATAAAAATAATCTGTTTTAACAATTTTTAGTTTTTATATATCTTAGCACCTGCAGGAAAGGTAATAAATTGAGAGATTTAGAAATGTTTAAGCGTTCATTACTGGTTGCAATGCTTGCAACTGTCACAGCCACACAAGCTGCTCCTCTAACTAAAGACAATGGCGCGCCAGTCGGTGATAACCAGAACTCAATCACAGCAGGCCCAAATGGTTCAGTCTTGCTTCAAGACGTTCAATTGGTACAAAAACTACAACGTTTTGGTCGTGAGCGTATTCCGGAGCGTGTGGTACATGCGCGTGGTACAGGGGCGTATGGTGAATTCGTTGCAACTAAAGACCTGTCTGATTTAACAATTGCTTCTCTATTCAAGACCGGTACTAAAACTCCAGTTTTTGTCCGTATGTCTACGGTAATTCATGGTAAAGGTTCACCGGAAACCCTGCGTGACCCACACGGTTTCGCGATCAAGTTCTATACTCAAGAAGGGAATTGGGATCTGGTCGGTAACCAGACACCGGTATTCTTCATCCGTGATGCGATCAAATTCCCGGACTTCATTCATGCAATGAAGCCAAGCCCGGTGACAAACGTACAAGATGCCAACCGTGTGTTTGACTTCCTGTCGAGCCAGCCATGGGCTACCAACATGCTGACTTATGTGTACGGCAAACAAGGTGTGCCCACCAGCTACCGCGAACAGGACGGTTTCGGTGTACATGCTTACAAGCTATATAACGACAAGGGCGAATACAAATATGTGAAATTCAACTTCCGCTCGCAACAAGGCGTGAAGGGGCTGAATGTGAAAGAAGCTGCCGTGCAACAGGGCAAAGACTTCAATCACTTGACCAATGATCTTTATAACAACATTTATGCCGGCAACTTCCCGAAATGGGATCTGCATATCCAGGTACTGGATCCAAAAGATCTCGGCAAGTTTGATTTTGATCCACTTGATCCCACCAAGATCTGGCCAACTGACTTAGTTCCAGAAGTGAAAGTGGGGACATTGACCCTGAACCGCATGCCAAAGAACTTCTTCAATGAGACTGAACAGTCGGCATTTGCACCAGGTAATCTAGTTCCGGGTATTGAGCCATCGGAAGACCGTCTGCTACAAGGCCGTATCTTCTCTTACTCAGATACGCAAATGTACCGTCTGGGTGTGAATCACCAGCAAATTCCGGTGAACCGTCCAGTGGTTGCTGTAAATAACAACAACCAGGAAGGTTATATGAACGTGTCTGAGCGTGACTCGGATGTGAACTATGAGCCAAGCCGCAAAGAGCCAAAAGCTGCAACTGCAAAAGCACGTGCGGTACAAACACCATTATCGGGTCATGTACAGCAAATCGGTGTGAAAGAGCAGAACTTCAAGCAGGCAGGTGAGCTGTACCGTTCGTATACTGCCAAAGAGAAAGATGACTTGATTATGAACCTGGCTGCGGACTTAGGTGCAGTAAAAGATTCAGAAACCAAGCACATCATGTTGTCTTATTTCTACAAGGCAGATACCGACTACGGTACACGTATGACCAAAGCGGTGAAGGGCAACATCGCAACGGTCAAAGCCAAAGCAGCACAACTCAAAGACTGATTTTGATTGGTCGATCAGGATTGGTGACTAGGGTTTAAGAATTCACCTCCGCAAAGTCCTGTAGAACTCCAAACCTTTCCTGCACCCTAGGGGGAGTTCTACAGGCACTACGTTTTACTCATCTTATCTAATCTGAATAGAATCATTTTCGATTCATGTCTCTATTTGATTTCTGTTGGAGTTCATCATGAAAGCTATGCAGCATGCAGTTTTAGCCAGTATTCTCGCGATAGGTTCCATATTCGCAAACGTGGCCACCGCCAAGGAGATCTCCCCTGCTAAAACTGTGGACAATATTCAGATGAGCTCACAACAGGAATTAGTTGCATTGTTTTTTGCCGCAGCCAAAACCGGCAATGACGAAGTGATTCATGAATTTCTCAAGTATGGTTTTCCTGTTGATGTACGCAATAGTGCCGGTTTTACCCCACTGATGATGGCGACCTATTATGGCCATCAAACTATTGTGACGACCTTGCTCAATCATGGTGCTGATCGCTGCGCCCGCGACAATAAAGGCAATACCGCATTGATGGGGGCACTGTTTAAAATGGAATTTGCGATTGCCAAACAGCTGCGTCAGGTCGACTGTGATGCCCAAGCCAAGCAGACCGGGCAAAAGACCACAGCCGAATTTGCCAAGGTGATTGGTCAGGAAAAACAGCTGCAGAAAATCATTCAGGAACAGGGGAAAACCCAAGGCCAGTTGTCAAAATAAAACCCATTATACTCTGATACTTTTGTCGCGAATTCAGCTAGCTGTACGTAAATCCTGCAATATTACATAAAATTTTATGCTTTAATGTTGAGATAAGCACAGCGATATTTCCTTAGTTATGGCTCCAATTATCCGTTCCCTGTTAGATACTGACTTGTACAAATTCACCATGTTACAAGTGGTATTACACAAGTTTCCGCAAACGCATAGTGTCTACCATTTCCGTTGTCGTAATCTGGAAGATACAGTCTATCCACTGACGGATATTCTGGATGATCTCAATCATCAACTTGATCTGTTGTGTCAGCTCAACTTCAAAGAAGACGAGTTGCAATATTTAAGAAGTCTGCGTTTTATCAAGAGCGATTTCGTCGATTATCTGGAACTGTTTCAACTGAAACGCCGTTTTATTCAGGCCAGTATCGATAGCGAAGGTCGTTTAGATATCACCATTGAAGGCCCGATGGTTCAGGCGATGATGTTTGAAATCTTCGTACTGGCAATTGTCAATGAACTGTATTTTAGCCGGATCCGTAGTCCTGAAGTGCTGGCTGAAGGTGAGCGCCGTTTACAGGCGAAAATACAATTATTAAAAGAATACGATGCATCGCAACATCCACATGATCCGCCATTTTTAGTGTCGGATTTTGGGACACGTCGCCGTTATAGTTTCGAATGGCAAAAGCATGTGGTAGAAGAATTCAACAAGGCTGCACCACATGTCTTCCGTGGTACCAGTAATGTGTTATTGGCGAAAGAATTGGGAATTACCCCGATTGGCACCATGGCGCATGAATTCCTGCAAGCATTTCAGGCGCTTGACGTGCGTCTGCGTAATTTCCAGAAATCTGCGCTGGAAACCTGGGTACAGGAATATCGTGGTGATTTAGGTATTGCCCTGACTGATGTGGTCGGTATGGATGCTTTCCTGCGTGATTTTGACCTGTATTTTGCCAAACTGTTTGACGGCCTGCGTCATGACAGTGGTGATCCCTATGTTTGGGGTGACAAGGCCTATGCACATTATAAAAAACTGAAAATTGACAGCAAAACCAAAATGCTGACTTTCAGTGATGGTCTGAATCTGGAAAAAGCCTGGAAACTGCATCAATACTTTAAAGACCGTTTTCAGGTCAGTTTCGGGATTGGCACCAACCTGACCAACGACATGGGCCAAACCCCCTTAAATATCGTATTGAAACTGGTGGAATGTAACCGTCAGTCGGTGGCAAAAATTTCAGACAGCCCGGGCAAAACCATGACCGATAATGATACTTTCCTGGCTTATTTGCGTCAGGTTTTCGAGATCACTGAACCTGCTTAAGCACATTTTAGACATGAGTAATTTTAAAAACCGCTTCGTTACAGGGGCGGTTTTTTTTATACGAGATGGATTTTTAGCATGACTTATCTAAAATCCTGCTAATCATCTTAAAAGAAACCGCATAAGTGTAAAAATGAGCTGTGCTAAGATCAAAACAATTTGACCCATCATAGCCATGATAACGATGACAGCTTCAGCTTTTAATTTTGGTCTGCTGATCGAGGCAGAAGATTTAGTTCCCTATTTGGGCCATGAAAAACTTCGTATTGTCGACCTCAGCCGGGCTTCTGTGTATGAGCAGTTGCATATTCCACATGCCCTGCATTTACAACCCAAGCTGCTGGTTCGTCAGGAAGATCATACGATGGGGCTATTGCCGGATGTAGAAGGCTTGCAGGCCCTCATTGCTTATCTGAATATTTCGCCTGAGCATCATGTGGTGGCCTATGATGATGAGGGCGGGGCGTGGGCCGGGCGTTTACTCTGGAATCTGCATTGTCTGGGTTTTGAAAATACCAGTCTATTGAATGGCGGGATTCATGCCTGGCTAGGTGCAGGTTTGCCAACCTCGTCCGATCAGGAAATATTTAGCCCGGTGAGTCATTTAGTTCCTGTCAATCTCGAGCAAAAATCAGAGTTTCAGATTGACTATGATGAATTACACCAGCTCATTGAAAATGAACAAGTTCAACTGTGGGATTGCCGCACTGAAGATGAATATACTGGCCTGCGTCTGGCAGCGCGCCGCGGCGGTCATATTCCGGGAGCACGTCATTTTGAATGGAGTACTGCACTTAACCGGCAAAATCATTTAAAATTGCAGCCTTTACCACGTACTCAGCAGCGTCTGGAACAACTGGGCTTTGATTTGACTCAGCCGGTTGTGGTGTACTGCCAGTCCCATCATCGCTCAGGTTTGGCCTATATTCTGGGCCGTTTACTGGGCTGGAAAATTCGAGCCTATGATGGTGCGTGGAGTGAATGGGGCAATCGCCTCAATAGTCCAATCGCTACAGGGGAGGTGCCATCTTGAGCATCACATCACGTTTAAAACAACAGTTTTTTATTAAAGCTCAACGATTAGTACCGCAACATCGCCTGTCTCGTGTGGTCGGCAAAATTGCTGCCAGCGAAAACCCGATTATCAAAACGGCTGTAATTACTGCCTTTAAGGCACAGTACGGCATTGATATGTCGATTTCTGAACAGGCCAATGCCTTGAAATTCAAATCATTTAATGAATTCTTTACCCGTGCCCTGAAACAAGGGATTCGTGCAGTTGATCCAGATGCCAGCAGCATTGTTTCACCTGCGGATGGGGCGATCTCCCAGCTGGGTAAAATTGAAAATGGCGATGTGTTTCAGGCCAAAGGTCAAAAATTTACTGTAGAAGCGCTGATTGCTGACCCGCAACTGGCTGAACCCTTCAAGAATGGTGAATTTGCGACAGTATATTTGTCACCACGTGATTATCACCGTGTGCATATGCCATTTGCAGGGACTTTGACTGAAACTTTATATGTACCGGGGGAACTGTTCTCGGTCAATCAGGTCACGGCAGAAAACATTCCGGGTCTGTTTGCCCGCAATGAACGCATGGTCTGCCTGTTTGATACTGAAATTGGCCGTATGGCCGTGGTCTTGGTTGGTGCGATGATTGTGGCCGGTATCGAAACGGTGGCTACTGGCAAGGTTAAACCTTCTGGTCGGATCGAGTTAAACCAGCATGATCTGTTCCTGGAAAAAGGTGCGGAACTGGGCCGGTTCTACCTCGGTTCAACTGCAGTGATTTTATTTGAAGAAAATAAAATGCAGTGGGATGCCGCGTTCAATGCCAATTCTTTGGTGAATATGGGTGAAGCATTGGGGCATACGGTTTAAAAGCTGCTTTTAGCCTCCCTTTATTAAAGGGAGGTTGGAGGGATTAAATATTTTCTAGTTTAGAATAAATAAAAATCCCCCTCAGTCTCCCTTTAAAAAGGAGGAATTTCCTCTTCTATTAAGGAGAAGGTTAGAGAAAGATTTAAATAAAAAAAGCGCCATCAGGCGCTTTTTCTCATTTAAATCTTTAGCGTTTCACCACAATCGAATCAATGCCACTGTGTTGCAAGGTCTGCTGGGCAATCAGTGCCGCATCAGCCGAGTCATAAGGGCCTGAGACCACGCGATACCAGACTTTGCCATTTTCTACGCTTCTGACCACATCAGCAGACAGGCCATTCAGAATAATTTCCGCACGGCGGGCATCGGCCTGATCCGGATCATCAAAACTGCGGACCTGCAGAATATAGCTGGCCGGAGCTGCAACTGGTGCTTCGCTGGCTTCTAAGCCAGGTTCAGTGCTTGCTGCAGCTTCAGGAACTTCAGGTCGAGGTGCTTCTACAATCACCACAGTATCCTGTCTTTTAGCTTCAGGTACCGCCTGTTCAGGAATCGGAGTTACTTGTTGTTGTGGCAACAAATCGTAAAAACGGTAATCCTTATTGGTGTCTTCTTCCTGGACAGATGCTGTAGTCGTTTGAGTTTTAGGCTTAACCGGTTCCCATGGCTTCCACAACATCAGTGCCATTAAAAAACTCAACACGATTAAAATGATCACGAGTGTGCCGAGCCAGGTCGGAATCAGTGGCTTTTTAGGCTTATTCGGTCTTTCAGATACACCGCGTTGCGTTTTTCCAAACACTTGGGATTTCCTCTATATGGGGTTGCCTCATAGAAAAGGCATAACAGTGGTTATGCCTGACTATTATTTCATCCTATGTGATTAAGATCCAAATGTCATTATTTAGATCAAACTGCACACCAGATTTATACTTGAACTATTTTTTCAAATAGCTGGCAGAATCTAGCCAGGTATTTTCTGAACAGCTAAAACAACAGTTTTCGTTGTGGCTTCGAGTAGAGCTTTTGTCTTGCGAGCATGCAAAACAATCTATACATGCTTACTCAAGCGAAGCTTTCGCCTTGCGAGCATGCAAAGCGGTGCTTTGCTTACATGCTCTCAGGCGCAGACACACCTAAAAGTTCTAAGCCATTACGCAATACCTGACGTACGTTCACTGATAACAGTAAACGCGCCTGAGTCAGTTCAGCATCATCACCGAGTACTTTATTGTCGTTGTACCAGCCGTGGAACAAGGCTGCCAGCTCTTTCAGGTAGTTGCCGATTTGATGTGGCTCATGGCTGTTTGCAGCACGCACCAGAATTTCTGGATAGGCAGCCAGTTTAGCCAGAACTTCAGTTTCAGCATCCAGCTCGAGTCGGGCCGCCAGAGTACGCGCTGCCGCAGCGTCAAAATTCACGCCTGTAGAGGCCGCTTTTTCTAACATACGGCAGATTCGGGCATGCGCATACTGGATGTAATATACAGCGTTGTCTTTGCTTTGCGACACCGCTAAGTCTAGATCGAAATCGATGTGTTGTTCAGATTTACGCATCACATAGTAGAAACGTGCAGCATCGTTGCCGACTTCTTTGCGCAGATCACGCAAGGTCACGAACTGACCTGAACGAGATGACATTTGTACCATCTCGCCACCGCGCCACAGGCTGACAAACTGAACCAGAAGCACCGTTAATTTCTTCGAGTCATAGCCCATCGCATCAATCGCTGCTTTTACACGTGCGATATAACCGTGGTGATCGGAACCCCAGATATCAATAATATCGGTATAGCCACGTTGTAATTTATTCAGGTGATAGGCAATGTCAGAGGCAAAGTAGGTGGTCTGGCCATTACGGCGTTTCACCACACGGTCTTTTTCATCACCAAATTCAGTCGACTTGAACCAGATATTGCCATCTTTTTCGTACAGGAAACCACGTTGATCTAAGGTCTGTAAGGCTTCTTCAATTTTGTCGGTTAATGATTCTTCGCTGAACCATTGGTTGAAAGTGACACCAAATTCGCCCAGGTCATCTTTAATATCATCCAGAATCGCTTTGAGTGCTGCCTGTAGGAAGACACGATAGCCTGTACCAATCAACGCCTGAGAATTAAAGATCAAACCATCAATGTGCTTTTCTTTGTCGCCAGACACCACCACTTTGTTGCCATCTGCATCCAGTTCAGCAGCGAATTGCACATCTTCCGGTACATCTTTATACACATCCGCAACCGGGCGGACATAAGCATCGCCATCCTGGTCAATAATGCTTTGCGCGATTTCTTTGACATAGTCGCCTTGGTAAGCATTTTTCGGGAAGACCAGTTCCTGACCATTTAACTCTAAATAACGCAGGTAAGTTGAAGTGGCCAGAATGTCCATTTGACGGCCAGCATCATTGACATAGTATTCGCGATCTACTTTGGCACCAGTCGCCTCTAAAAGATTGGCAACGGTCATGCCATACGCGGCACCACGACCATGACCCACGTGCAGACTAGAGGTCGGATTGGCAGAGACAAATTCAACCTGAATGCGTTTGTCCGCATTGACCTGGGTGCGACCATAAGCATTTTGCTGTGCTTGAATCTGATCGAGTACCACAAAGCGCTGGTCTGCATTGAGGAAGAAGTTAATAAAACCAGGACCTGCGATTTCCGCTTTGCTGATATCCGCCACTTCAGGAAGAACCGCAAGCATTTTTTCTGCTAAATCACGCGGCTTCATACCCGCAGCTTTAGAGGCAATCATCGCGATATTTGAGGCGAAATCACCGTGTGTTCGGTCTTTGGTACGCGTCAAACTACTGCTGTTTTTCCAGTCAGATGGGAGGACACCTTCAGCTTGAAGGGATTGCACTGCATGTTCTAGAGCTGCTTGGATTGCCGTGTTCATAATCAGTCGAAAATAAATGTCGCAGAAAAACAGCAAATATAGCAAATTTCATGCTCTTTAGGTAAAAGCATTTCTAGGGAATAAAAATTATACGATCACTCCACAGATTTTTTACAATCTGGTCTTTGGGAGAATGTGATCAATCGGGTGAAAATAACATCAATTTTAATAAAAATGCACCTTCAGAAGTATAAAATTTGGCTTATATTAGTGATCTTAAAATATAGAAAAAGAGCAGTCCGTGGATTCGCAACAACATCCGACCATTATTGGCAATATTCCTAAACTTCCGGCGAAATGGGCACTGATTATTGTGCCGTTTATCTTGTCTGGTCTGATGAGTGGCATCATTTCCATGATCAATATGCTGCGCAATTTAGGCTGGATTGATGGATTCATGCCACTTTGGTTTCACAACTGGATGATTTCCTGGGCAATTGCCTTTCCAGTCGTGGTGACCTTATTACCTTTTGTCCGCAAATTTACCGGACTATTGGTGGATATGTCCGGCCCTCAAGCACCGAAGTGATTGATTAAAACAACTCTGACAATAGTAAGGGTTTCAGCCTTTTAAAAATGCCGATGTGAAAAATAGGGCAGGCAGGTTTTATTTTTAAGGTTGGGCTGATTTTATTCTGTCCCCAAACAGCCTGAATCTGTTGAAGAGCCAAGCTGTATCAAAGAGAAAATGGTTTTTAAATCAGATGCTCCACCGCCGCCCGGATAATCCCGAGCACCAGACCGATACAGGCACCGACCACGACACCATTGACCCGGATCATATGCAGGTCGCCACCGACTTCATTTTCAATCTTGTCGATCATCTCGGTCGAATCCCATTCGTGAATGCGCTCGCTAATGAAACGAATCACTTTTTCACTGTACTGATCACTCAGATCCACCGCGATCCCGCTAAGACGTTTATTCAGCAGCTCACGTACCGAAGCATTCGAGATAATATTTTCTCCGACCTGCTGAATCGCAATTCTGAGATTCTCGGCAATACCGGAATACGGTTTTTGCAAATCCTCTTTAATGGCATCACATAAAATCACCACGGCACCACTGATAAAATTCAGCACCTGCGGGCTATCGAGCAAGGCATCCTTGGTTTCATTCAGACGCTGGCTGGCTTCACTGTGGTTGTCGGCCAGTTGCAACATCCAGTGATGTCCAGTTTCCTCAATTTTAAGCCGCCAAGGATGATCCGGATCGGCCAGCATCGCTTCAACCCTCTGAATGACAGAATCAATGCTGCGTTGCTGCACATTAATCCCGATCCAGCTCGCGCCTTTGGCCAGTTTCCAGACTCCCATTTCCTTGAACAGGTTACGGGTCAGTTCCCGGGTTTCTTCAGGATGTGAGCTCATCCAGGCATGTACCACGTCTAGGCCGCGTTGCAGTACATCCTGATGGAAATCATTTTCGAGTACGGCGCGCAGCATCTCGCTGGCCAGGGTATTGATCTGGGTATTCTTGACCCATTGCACGCTATTATTCTGGATAAATCCGGCAATCTGTTCCTGCCCGACAAATTCAAAAACTTTAGGCACGGTTTGCTGGATCACCTGGGTGACCTGGGCATTATTCTGCGGATTGGCCAGCCAGCGCCCCGCGGCCAGACTCAAGTCGGTACTGGCCAGACTGCGCTGTACAATTTGCGGAGAAAGAAAATTTTCCTGCACAAAACGGCCCATTGACTCTGCAATACGGGCCTTGTTGCGGGGAATGATTTCGGTATGGTCACGTAAAAATTTCGGGATCGGCAAGCGGCCAAAAGGATTACGGAACAGTACAGTAATCGCATACCAGTCAGCCAGACCACCGACCACACCGGCTTCTGCAGAGAGCATCAGGATATGAATCAGCCAGACATATTCTGGCAGCAGCTTGGCAGCAAGCATGAGTGCCAACCAGATCAGTACCGCGACCACCAGCGCGATGGTCGCAAAACGTTTACTGCGTTGTAAGCTCGGTGAGATACGCTCTGTCTGCATAGATCATCCTGTCAAGAGGGATTGGCCGGTTGCGGTTGCAGCACTGCGCCGGATGGACTTAGACCATATTTAGCCCCAAGTGACTGTAAAATCAAGCGCGCATCGAAAGCATCACTGGGTGCCTGACCGGCTTTGAAGCATTCAATGGTATAGGCCACCTGAGCAGGATCCAGGGTGACAGTATAAGGACGGTCATAGAACGGGTCTGGCCAGAACCCCGGATAGCGACGGTAATAACCATATGGATAATAGCTCGGTGCCGGATAGACGATCGCCTGACGTGGCGGTTGCTGGGTACGGTTACTTGGATCATCCAGCACTCTAAAGAACTGAAAGCCATTTTGCACAGTGGTCTGTGCGGCTTTGAGCAGGGTGATTTCTTCAGCAGTACCAAAGCTCATATTGGGACGAGCCTGAAAGCTGATGCGATAGGTGCTGCTGTTGAGGGGCGTGGTACTATATTGACCTAACTGATCAAAGCTTAAAGGCTTTGAGGGTGTCGTTGCACAGCCACTCAGACCCACTACCGCAATGAGACCCAGCCCGCAGAGGGTATATTTCATGTTCGATCTCCTGATGCAATGATCCAGTCCAGACAGCGGGGTTTAAAAACTCTTAAAAACTGCTGTCTGGCTGGGTCAGGAAAGTTAATTCTTCCGCGGTCGATTCCCGGCCTAAAAGCTGGTTTCGATGCGGATAACGTCCGAAACGGTCAATAATCACTTTATGTCTTAGCTCATAGTCCAATACAGTTGGATTATCCAGCGCTTCAAACAGCTGCAATGCCACTTCATGGATACGTGCTGACTCACTGTGCATAAAGGGCATGTATAAAAAACGGCGGTAGACTGGATCAAGCGCTTGATCGAGTTTTAGCTGGATCATTTCCTGCGCCAGGACCAAAGCCATACCATCTTGAGCAAAAGCACGTGGATCGTTGCGATATAAATTACGGGATAACTGATCCAGGATAATGATTTCGGCCACCCGGCCTGCTGGCGTTTCTCGCCAGGTCCATAATTCGCCTTGTGCGGCCTGCCGATGCAAGACACTAAACTTTTCAGCCAGTAAGGCATCAAAGGCGGCGCTTTTAACAAACCAGTTCGGTTCTGCGGCCGGGGAAAACCAGAAGTCTAAAAAATCTTGATAATTCATATGCTTTATTGTTTGCCTCTGCTCATTTAATTATAAAATCACAAATTTCACATGTCTTATAGAGGAAGTTTGTGTTAAAAAATTGCCAAATTAAAAATCAATAGTTTGCCTGAAAACTAGACAGCCTATCATGTGCCGGCCAGAAATCACGTTATACTGATTAAACTGATGATTTTAATTTAATAGTTTAGCCCCTTTAAGCGAGATTGTAATGAGTCAACCTGAACCGACTTCCCAAAATGTGTTACCGACCTGGGTAGAGTCGTCACTCATCAAAGGCATGCTGCGTGGTATTGAGCGTGAAAGCTTACGTATGCAGAGTGATGGTTTCCTGTCACAGGCAGGGCATCCGCGTGCCTTGGGTTCAGCCTTGACTCATCCACATATCACCACAGACTATTCTGAAGCCTTAATGGAGTTCATTACGCCGCCGCAGGACACGATCAAAAAAGCCTTGGACTATCTCACTGATATTCACGCGATTGTGCATCGTCATCTGGAAAATGAGGAAAAACTCTGGCCGATGTCGATGCCCTGCATGCTGGATAGCCGCGATGAAAGTATTCCGCTGGCGCAGTATGGCAGCTCGAATATCGGCTTATTTAAAACCTTGTATCGTCATGGCTTGGGGGTGCGTTATGGTCGCCGTATGCAGACCATTTCAGGGGTGCATTATAACCTGTCTTTCCCGGATCATCTGTTCGAAGCCTTACAGCAGCAGGAGCAGGATGAAGCACTCAAGGACTTAAGCCTGCAGGATTATCGCAGCCACCGCTATATGGGGCTGATCCGTAACTTTATTCGTCTGACCCCACTGGTGATGTTCCTGGTCGGTGCCAGTCCGGCAGTCTGCCAGTGCTTTATGACCGGTCGTGATCATCATCTATTGCCCTTGGTAAAAGGCACCCTGTATACCCCTTATGCGACAGCATTGCGTATGGGACGATTTGGCTACCAGAACTCAGCCCAGAAACAGCTCGGCATTCACTATAATAACTTGCAAGACTATCTAGAAGGACTGCAAAAAGCAGTCAAAACACCGTATAAACCCTTTAGTCGTCTTGGACTAAATGCAGCAGATGGCCAGCCGACTCAGATCAATGATCATGTGCTGCAAATCGAAAATGAATATTACAGTCTGGTACGTCCGAAGCAGGTGCCACAAGAGGGTGAAACCCCATCTCAAGCGCTGGAAAATCGCGGGATTGCCTATGTCGAGCTGCGGGCAGTCGATGTCAATCCATATAGCCCGATTGGCATCAATGAAGACACCGCCGGCTTCCTGGAAGTGGTGGCCTTGTATTGTTTATTGCAGGACAGTCCAGCACTTTTCGGTGAGGAGCAGGAGATCATTGAGCAGAATCAGACCGAAGTGGTAAATCGTGGCCGTGCGCCGAATGCTGCAATTCTGGCAGATGGTCAATGCTATCCGATTGAAGACTGGTGTGCCATACATCTGCAACGCATGCAGCCTCTGGCCGAGCTGCTCAATCAGACCTATGCAACCGACCTGTATAGCAATGCCATGAAAATGATGCAGATTCGGGTTGATGAAGTTGATGCAACTTTATCTGCCCTGGTGGTGGGCGATACACGCACTCAAGGCAGTATGTGGCACTTTGGCCAGCATCTGGCTCAGCAACATAGCAGTGTTTATGAAGCACACCAGCTTAGCCCGGAAACACTGGCTTATTTTGAAGAAATGTCACAAAAGTCATTGCAGCAACAACAGCAACTCGAGCAAGATAGCAGCGTCAGTTTTGCTGATTATTTAGCTCAATATCGATAAAAAATAAGAGGATTCACCATGCAATGGGGTTATCGCTTCGTGAGTGGTATGTTATTTTTGGCTGCTGTCATTGGAATGGCATTTGCTTTATATCTTGAGCATGTACAGGGCCTGGCGCCTTGTCCACTCTGTGTGTTTCAGCGTGTGGGATTAATTGGACTGGGGATCATCTCACTCATCGCATGTCTGCATAACCCTAAATCCAATATCATGAAGCGGCTCTATGCCTTGCTAGGTTCGCTGAGTATTTTATGGTCTGTGGGCGTTGCTGCCCGGCATGTCTGGTTACAGAATCTGCCCCCAGATCAGGTGCCGAGCTGTGGTCCTGGCCTGGAATACTGGCTGGAAACCTTGCCAATGCAGTCGGTATTGCAACAGGTACTCAATGGTTCTGGCGAGTGTGCCACCATTGACTGGACTTTCTTGGGGCAATCTTTGCCGGTCTGGTCTCTGATCTTCTTTAGTATTTTATTGCTGGTCAGTCTATGGCAACTGCTGCGCAAATATAAAACTGCACCGGTTAAACGGCTCAGAGATAAATATTAATAAGTTCGCATTAACAAGCCCTCAATTGAGGGCTTGTTAATGCGCTGAAAGTTAAGTCAGGGCAATACCTTCCAGACTTTCCAGATCAATTGTATATTCACGAATTTGATCAAAGGCTTCATCTTCTACACTTGGATAGAACCAGCGTGCCACCTGTTCGGCGACCAGCGGATGATATTGAATCTCGAAATGGTTCAAGCCATAGAAAATAGCCTTGTGGGCATCCGGAACTTTGAGCTGGAAACGCGGATTGGGATGCTCGCCCAAAGCGCTTTTGATACTGACCAGATAGTCGCCAATCACGTGCAGGGTCTTGTTTTTGCGGTTTTCAAATTCGATCGTACCCGCAACCAGATAGGTGTCGATATGCGACGGGATCGGGGCAGGTTTACGGTTGTCATCCATAAAGCCGATCCGAAGCGCATTATGCTCCCAGTCATCATCACGGACGCTGCCATGGCGTAAATCCAGAATCCCATTACTGCGAATATTGACCAGATGACCAATCAGCCGGATCAGCGGGAAATGTCCAAGTTTGTCCTGCAAGCTAAACCCAAAACGTTCCAGAACAGCACCATGATGCGGTGAACCGAGACAGACCAGATTCTCCACCATATTGATCCAGCCATACATATTCTGCTTGCCATAAAACAGCGCACTACGAGAGACCAGACCCCCCATGCTATGCCCGATCAGGTCAATACTGGTAATTCTCGGATTGCGAGCGACCAGATCCTGCAAGGTATTGGCCAGACTGCGGCCATTGGCTGAAATTCGCCGACCAGTATTGTAATTCAGATACAGCATGGTATTGCGGTCGCGCTGGGCCAGTAATTTTTCTCCAATCCCTTCATATTTTCGATTTGACCAGTCTAAATGGTTCATGCATAAGCCATGTACAAACAGGGTAATCCGTCCGCTCAGCTCACCATTTTGCAATGAGCCATAATGATCATAGATCACCATGGGCAAGGCCAAAGGGTTTTGATATTTCAGCAGATAATCCCCAATAATGCCATTTAAGGCACTGACCAGAAAATGCAAGGAAGGCGTCAGCGGCTTATTATGCAGTTTGGGAAAACGTTCAATAATCTGGCGTAGACCGGGTGCAATCAGGGTATTGCCATAATGAAACAGCATGTCATAGGACATTTGATAGAGCCGGGCAATCGACGGAATATTCTGAATTTTTTGTGAATTATTTTCACTTAAACCAAAAATACTCATTAAAATTTCACGTTGAATATTTTTGATCAGTTCCTGAATCACGTCGTTAAAGCGCGTCGTCACCAGCTGCGCCAGACCTTCCAGTACATCGGCCTGACTCGGTGGGGTTCGGTCCCAGCGACAATAGGTTTCATGTAACGGTGTCAAACTTGGCATCTGATGCTGTCCTTTCAATGAGCCGCATGATTTGTCATCTTTCTTTTTAAAGAACTTCGCGGTATAAATTCTTTTTCTTGTCGAGTTTCCAGATATTGAGGCCTTCATTCTAAAATAGCGAGAATTACAGAATACTTCTGGCTTTTTTGTCAGACAATTTAAGTAATTAACGGGTCTTATAATGTAGTGTACTTCACATTTTTTAAATTAAATTTTGATGATGAATGGGTTTTTTGTTGGTAGTTCATGAATATCATTTATTTGCATGGCTTTAAAAGTAATGCCCACTCGATCAAGGGGACATTGCTGCAACACTACTGTGCAAAATACCCCGGGGTTCATGTGCATTTGCCTGATTTAAATATGTCGCCACTGGCCGCGATTCAGCAGCTTTCCGAGCGGATTCAGTCAATGCAAGATGTGGCGCTGGTGGGCAGCAGTCTCGGCGGATT
This sequence comes from Acinetobacter sp. YH12100, assembly GCF_013419135.1. Taxonomy (NCBI): domain Bacteria; kingdom Pseudomonadati; phylum Pseudomonadota; class Gammaproteobacteria; order Moraxellales; family Moraxellaceae; genus Acinetobacter; species Acinetobacter sp. YH12100. Next base: position 60,316 of record NZ_VPAQ01000013.1, read on the forward strand.
CTATGCGACATATCTGGTCGCACAGCATGCTGTGCCTGCTGTACTGATTAATCCGGCAATGCGACCATGGCAATTGTTTCGTGAACTGTTTGACGAGCAACTGCCTTTGCAGGTGCATCCGAACTGGTGTCTGGATGATGTGGATCTTCGACAACTGCAACAATTGGCCCTGCCAGTTGCACAAGATGCAGACAAAATGCTGGTTCTGCTGCAACAAGGCGATGAAGTTTTGGATTATCGTGAAGCACATCGTTATTATAGTGCTGCGCGTCCCCCTGCAATGCTGATGACCGAAGCAAATGGCAGTCACGGGATGGATGATTTTGCGGAGAAAATTCCGCTGCTTTTACAGTTTTTGTTGGACTGCATAAAAAAGGAAACCGAATAACGTGTCTCAATATACGGCTCAATCTCTTGAAGTTTTATCTGGTCTGGATCCGGTACGTCGTCGTCCGGGCATGTATACCGATACCTCTCGTCCGAACCATCTGGCGCAGGAAGTGATTGATAATGCTGTCGATGAGGCGCTGGCCGGACATGCCAACAAGATTACCGTGACCGTCTACAAAGATGGTTCATTGTCTGTCGACGATAACGGTCGTGGTATGCCAGTCGATATTCACCCCGAATATGGTCAAAGTGGTATTGAAATCATCATGACCAAACTGCATGCCGGTGGCAAGTTCAGCACCGACAATTACCAGTTTTCCGGTGGTTTGCACGGGGTTGGAATTTCCGTGGTCAATGCGCTTTCGACCCGTGTAGAAGTTGAAGTTCAGCGTCAGGGCAACCTGTATAAAATGGCCTTTGAAAATGGTGAGCCGGTTGCACCTCTTGAAGTGCTGGCAGGCAAGGCGCCTAAACGTGCCTCGGGAACTACGGTACATTTCTGGCCTGAAACCAAATACTTCGATTCACCCAAATTTGCCTTAAAAGCTTTAAAGCATAATCTCAAAGCCAAAGCGGTTTTGGCTGCGGGCTTACAGATCAATTATGTTGACCAGATCAATGACGAAAAGATCAGCTGGCAGTTTGAAAATGGTCTGGTCGACTATTTGATGGATGAGCTTGAGGATCGTGAAATCATTCCTGCACCGGCTTTTGTTGCAACAGGTGACGCTGAGCGTGCCAGTGCCGAGTTTGCGATTTGCTGGAATGTAGAAGGCGGCGATAGCATTCAGGAGTCCTATGTCAACCTGATTCCGACCGCGCAGGGCGGTACCCATGTCAATGGTTTACGTTCAGGCGTGACCGATGCCATGCGTGAATTCTGTGAGCTGCGTAATCTGTTACCGCGTAATATGAAACTCTCTGCGGAAGATGTCTGGGATGGTGTCAACTATATTCTGTCGCTGAAATTCCAGGAGCCGCAGTTCTCGGGACAAACCAAAGAGCGTCTGTCGAGTCGTGAAGCCTCAGGTACGGTGCAGAATATTGCCAAAGATGCATTTGCACTCTGGCTAAACCAGAATTCTGATATCGCGATGCAACTGGCTGAAATGGCCATTTCCAAAGCGGGTCGCCGTTTAAAAGCCGCGAAAAAAGTAGAACGTAAAAAAATTGTGGCCGGTCCAACCTTGCCGGGTAAATTATCCGACTGTGTTGGACATGATCTGGATCAGTCGGAACTGTTTATTGTGGAAGGCGATTCTGCGGGTGGTTCTGCCAAACAGGCGCGTGATAAAAACTTCCAGGCGATCATGCCCATTCGCGGTAAAATTCTAAACACTTGGGAAGTCTCTTCGGATGAAGTTTTGGCATCGCAAGAAGTACATAACATCGCGATTGCGATCGGTGTCGATCCGGGTTCAGATGACCTGTCAGAACTACGTTATGGCAAAATCTGTATTCTAGCCGATGCCGATTCCGACGGTCTGCATATTGCAACTTTGCTCTGTGCCCTGTTCGTCAAGCATTTCCCGACCTTGGTGGAAGAAGGGCATTTATTCGTTGCCATGCCGCCCTTGTATCGGATTGATGACAACAAAGACGTGCACTATGCCCTGGATGATGACGAGCTCAATGGTATTTTGAAAAAATGCAAAAGCAAAAATCCGCAAATTACCCGATTCAAAGGTCTGGGCGAGATGAATGCCAGCCAGTTACGTGAAACGACCTTAGATCCAAATACACGCCGTTTGGTGCAGCTGGATTTGGATGATAGTCATTTTACCGCAGGTTTACTGGATAAGTTACTTGCGAAAAAACGTGCCAGTGACCGTAAGGAATGGTTAGAGCAAAAAGGAAATCTGGCAGATATTATTGTGTAATAGCACTCTTTTTTAGATCAAGAGCCCGCAACTGCGGGCTTTTTGCTGGCTTGAATCTAAGCCCTATTTTTTCGATCTGAGCACTGACATTTTTATATCTGAAACCGATTAATTCTCTACTTTTAAGAAAACTCCTGCCGCTGAAACATTATGCCCAAAGCCACAACCTGAATCACCACTATTCTGCTTAAGCACTGCACGACTTCCGAGTTTGGCATCAAAGCCGAAAGAGATATCGATTTTGCAGTCTTCAGAGCGATATTGTGCCTGTGTTTTATTCAGTGGCATCGTGGTATTAAATCCACCTAGATTTGGTCCATAAATCAAACTGCGTAAGCCCATATAGAGACCTTCATATTCGATCGCATAATGTTGCTGCTGTTTGATAATTTTCAGCGTACTCCAGGCACCAAAACCGGCATGCTGTACATAAGTACCTGCAAGTTGAGTGTCCTTTTTAGGCGGAGGAAGCTGTTTTAAATTAAACTGACTACTTTTAGCATCGGGGTAAACGGAGAACCAGGCACGTGCCCATTGAGGCTTGCCAAGTTTGCTATAGCTTAAACCCACATTATTAAATGCTGTTGTAATGGCTTGTTCAGAGAAAGAGGTTTTAGCTTCATCCCGGTTCATTTCACAAAAAGATGACCAGGCAGCTTGTTGCTTAAATTGTGCTATGGCCTGTTGATAGTGTTTTTGATCATAGAATTTTTTGCCATTATTGGCGTAGCTCTTCACTTTACTGCAGCTTGTACGAAGTTCTTTTTCAAAATCTGAATCGGCAAAAGTTAGTGTACTTAAAGTTAAAATACCAATACAACATAGAGATTTATACATTGTTTTACTCTGGACGACTTTGATCTGAATAAAACATAGCCAGCTTTGGAAGTAAATAGAGTGTCTGTTTCGATACCAGTTTAATAAAAGAGAGGCCGGTCTAAATAACAGGAGATTTAAAGAGCCGTTACTTCAGCCTGCTCCAAATTCAGTTGTAATAGCACCAGATCGCGCCATTGACCAAACTTTTGTCCAACTTGCTGCATATAAGCACTTTGCACAAAGCCCAGTTTTTCATGCAGGCGAATCGACGAGATATTTTCTGAATCAATCGCTGCAACCATGATATGCAATTGCTGTGCTTGAGCCTCTTCAATTAAATGCTTTAATAAGCTAGAACCCAGACCTTGTCCTGCATAATCCGGATTTAGAAAAACTGAATGTTCTACCGTGTGTTGAAAGCCTTGAATACTACGAAACTGGTCATAGCAGGCATAGCCAACAACACGCTGATCTCGTCTATCTTCAACCACAAAAACCGGGAAATTTTGATTCTTCAACTGCTTAAACCAGATTTTAAAATAGTTCAAATCAAAGGCTGTTCTGTTCCAGGTCGCAGTGCCATGTAGCACTTCTTGATTATAAATCTCGAGGATGGTTTCAAGATCATGTTCGGTCGCAGGGCGAATGTCAAAATCAGGCATATTCTTGTTCTGGTAAGGTTGATCTGAAATCACAGTTTAAAAAAAAGCAGAACCGGAGTTCTGCTTTTGATCATACATCAATTAGAAATGGTATTTAACCAATGCACTAACATCATTTTGATCTAAGCCTTTAATGGCATATTTGTTATTCCAAACTGAATGTTCAATACCCACATACAATTTTGTTTCTGGAGAAATGTGTTTGCCTACATTCCATTTGTACTGAGATGTCCAGTTTAACTCACTTGCGTGACCATTCTTTTCAGCTGTTGACCAGTCTAAGAATGCATCAGCCAAGAACTCTTCACCGCCAATTTTAAATGGGACTGCGTAAGTGATCGTCATTTGATAATCATCTTCACTGCCATCATTTTCAGCTTTGTAGAAGTTCACATTTGCATAATTTGTATATGGAACATTTAAAGCAAAACCAACACCATACAAATAGTTATTAAAGCCTTCGCCACCTTCCCAAGTTGTCGCAACGAGTACGTCCTTGATTAGACCAACTTCAAGTTTAGTTCCTGAAACTGCACTTAAGCTTAAACGCGGTGCAACCTCAAAATAGGTACTATTACCTTCTGGATCATTGTTAGTACGATCAGCGAAAGCAAAGAAATCACCATATTTTAAACCTGCCGCATATTCAGCAGTAACTGTGCTTTGCTCAATTTTTTCATCTTGAGTTGAAGGTACTTTATAGTTTTCACCATAAAGGCCGGTCAGGCTAAAGTCTTGCCAGATTGGTTTTGCCTGGGTAAATGTTGCAGTGGTAGCCAATGCACAAAGTGCCGCGAATTGTGTCAATTTCATTTAAATCTCTCCCCCAAGAAAGCAGAGTAAGCATACAGATTAATGCGTAAAAATAAAGTTAAAATTGATCGCTGACCTAAATATCTCCAAGTCTTCAGCATGAGGAAATATTTGATCTCATCGATAGGCATTTCCGAAAATAAGAGATGAGTTTTTAAGTCATTATTATTAAAAAAAATTTAAATCAGGCAGTATAAAAACCAAGAAAGCTTTATTGAAATAAAAAAGCTGAAACTCTGTTCAATCGAATTTAAATCTCACTGTTTTTTTTAGTATTTTGAGTTTGCAAGATTGCCATCTCATCATTCATCAAAAAGAGAAAGCACAATAGCGATGTATTTTTAGAGCGAATATTTTGCTAAAAAGCATGAAAATGTTTGGCTCGATGAAGCTATTTGGCCGGTATTTAAGCGACTCTAGCTGCCAGAATCTTTAAATTCCTGTTCATTTTGTGTAATAAATTCAAGCTTTAATTAAAGTTTTTTGTTTATTTATTAAACTGTTTGGCTTGTGTGGAAATCATCCTGACCGGTCATTTCCTGCATACAAAAATCCATAAGAAAATTGTGTTTAGGGGAAGATATAAGAATTTTTGAAAATCTTTAAGACGAGTAGAAAACAATCACCAGCCTAGCAGAGGGAAGAACCATTGTAAGGCTTGTCACGCTTATATTCTCCAGAAAATCCACCTGATTATTGCTCCTGAGATTTTCAGATAAACTCTTCAGATTTTGCCATTATTTCAGCTCATGAACAGAGTGATCTGGATGTTATTTGTACTTTTTTATAAGAATATTTCGCTATCAATTTTGATGAAATCATATGAATGATAATGTAATTGAGAGAGGTCAATAACCCTATTTTAAGCTGAGTAAACAGTTGTCACAATCCATTATTCTTTTGCTAAAAAGCCAAAATAGGACTTGCATATTTTCAAGATAGGGCTGATATTCAAGATATAAGGACACGGTTCTGCAGACTCAAAAATGTGTTCATCATTCAAAGTGGAGGGCGTAATTCCAATCATTTGAAGAAGTGAAATGCGATGCGAAACAGCAAGTTACAAACGTGCCAAGATAAAAATTTTTGCACTCAAAAAGTTACAAAGATTGAGGATGGTAATTTATGAATATTGAACTTCGTACAGATAAACACATTCAGAATAGCGAGCGTTTAATTGATTATGTACGTGAAGAATTAAATCAAGAATTCCAGCGCCATAGCGAGCGTATTACTCATTTTTCAGTCCATCTCAGTGATGAAAATGGCGCCAAAGGCGGTGATGATGATATTCGCTGCATGATAGAAGCACGTCCTGCAGGGCTAAAACCCGTGGTCGTCAATCATCGCGCTCACAATGTGGATACTGCCATTCGTGGTGCGATTGACCGGCTAAAACGCAGTCTGGAACATGTGATTGAGAAAAAAGACAATGTTCGTCCTGGTGCCTTAGCACTGGCAGATACAGATACTGCAGCAGAGATTGACGAGTAATGCTGACCGATTTTAAAAAGCCCTGCGGGGCTTTTTTTGTATGAAATAAAAATATAATAGTGAGAAGCGCAACAAAGCCGCACGTTATTCGGCATAATAGTCGAAAACGAATGAAAGTGAGCTCCATCATGTTAACTGCGCAACAACAGCTTTTTGTGCAAGCACTCGAAGAATTAAATCTGGATCAGGTAAAGCAGCTTTTGGCAGATGGACTCAATCCAAATTTTATTGATCATGACAAAGGCCCGGTAATTTCGGTCTGGTCAGATGGTTTATTTAAATGGTGGGAAGAGGTATGCGAGTTATATGAAGCCGGCACCCCACTTTCAGCTGAAGAAAAACAGGCAAGATTGGCTGTACATTTACAAATTCTGGAAGAATTGATCCAGGCCAAAGTGAATTTGCATCTCTGGGATGCAGAAGAAATTTATGGCCCATTATGGGATGCTGCAAGTGCCGCATGTGCACCTGCCGTGCAGCGTTTACTCGATGAAAAAGTTGATCCAAATAGCAAAGATGAAGATGGCATGACCATTTTATCTTCGATTAGTGACCTGTTCTTCGATTGTGATTTTGATGAAATTAACTGGTCAGAAGCCTTGGATGAAGAAAAACAGACGCTAGAACTCCTGCGTAGTCATGGCGCAAAAATGAGCAAAGAACTGGGTTAAATTTTAATAAAGAGCACCAAGATGACAATATTAAAAACTTTGGGTTTAATTGCACTGACTGGTTGCAGTGCATCACTTTTCGCAGCAGATTTTGAATTTGATCGACCAGGTGAAGGTCTCAGTACTGGAATTACTCCAGTCGGAAATGTCGCTTGGGAGCAAGGCTTGCCTACAGCGCGTTATAGCAAGTCAGGCGATCAGACCGCGACCACACTCAGTGCAGATATGTTGTTACGTACCGGATTCAATGATGATCTGGAATTGCGTTTAGGCTGGGCTGGCCCGACCTGGACACAAGTTAAATCCAATGGCCAGACCGAAGAAGATGATGGTCTGGGCGATGTCAGTATTGGTCTGAAAAAGGCCATTGATCTGGATGATGACAAACTCAGTATGGCTTTGCTGGCCGAGGCCATGATTGCAACAGGCAATGCCGGTTTCACTAATGAAGAAGATATTTACAGCCTAGGTTCTGTCGTGTCGTATCAATATAATGACTTGGTCAGTACCGCACTGACCATGCGTTATGAATGGCAGGACAGCAATTGGGCCGTAGCTGCGATTCCATCGATCGGCTACCAGATCACCGATCGCTGGTCAGGCTATTCGGAACTGATTTACCGTAAAGCTGAAAGCATCGACAATGAATACGCGCTTGGCACTGGCCTAATGTATGCATTTAATGACCGTGTTCAGCTGGATGCCAGTGTGGGGGTTGATCTGGACGGTGCAGAGCGAAGCTACTTTTCAGGTTTAGGCGTATCCTTCTTATTCTAGGACACTCCAGTTTCGTGATGATCAGAAACCCGCAATTCCAGAGCTGGGGCAAAATGCTTGCCCCGGTCATCTTGGGAAGCCTCGTGTTTAGCAGTCCGGTTCAGGCCGAAACAGCGCTCTTGTCTGCCGATCAGGCTTTTCCTGTGAGTGTGATCTCAACCAGTCAACAGCAGGCTGAACTGAGCTGGCAGATTCCGGACAACTATTATCTGTATCAGCATAAAATAGAAGTGCGGCAGGGCAACCAGCCTGTATTGCTTGAATTACCGCCTGCTAAAGATCTGTATGATGACAACTATGGGCATACCCAGGTGTATTATCAGCAGTTAAAGTTTCAGATTCCGACGCAGGCCAACCAGTCCTATCAGGTGAGCTGGCAGGGCTGTGCCAAAGACCGAATCTGTTATCCGCCGCAAAGTATTCAGTTCAAGACAGATCTGTCAGGTCTGGTGCAATTTGAAGCTGCCGGCCCAGGAAGCAAGCGCTTACTTGATCTAAACGGGTCATCACTACAACACAATACCCTGTTTAATACAGCGGCTTCCTCAGAATCTACAGCGGATGCATTTTCTGCAACCTCTAGCGGGCAACCCGCAGTCGGTGCGGCACAAGACCAAAAATGGTCAGCTCAATTGCTTGAACGCTCTTTGGGTTATGGACTGTTACTGTTCTTTGGCTTAGGAATCTTGCTGGCTTTTACCCCATGTTCCTTGCCGATGCTGCCGATCCTGACCTCGCTGATTGTACGGGATAGCAAAGGTGTCAAAGCCTGGATGATCGCCCTGACTTTTGTCAGCAGTATGGCCGCGGTCTATGCGGTGCTGGGTTTAATTGCGTCTTCGGCCGGCCTGAATTTCCAGCGTTGGTTGCAGCAACCCGGTACCCTGATTGCGTTTAGTGTATTGTTTGTCCTGTTTGCCCTGAATCTGTTTGGACTGTTTGAAATCAAACTGCCACAACGTCTGGTTCAGCGTCTGGATCGGGCTCAGGCCATGCAGCAGGGCGGTAGTTTGGTCAGTGCTGGAGTCATGGGCATGATCTCGGCGCTGCTGGTCGGGCCATGCATGACCGCACCGTTGGCGGGTGCACTCTTGTTTATTTCCCAGACCCAAAGCCAGTGGCAGGGTGCCTTGCTGCTATTTACCCTCGGTTTTGGCATGGGCACACCTTTACTGTTGGCCAGTATTTTGGGTGCACGAGTACTACCTAAAGCCGGGCACTGGATGAATCAGATCAAAGTGCTCTTTGCCTTTATCATGCTGGCGCTGGCACTGTATTTTATTCGCCCACTGATTTCAGAAGCGACTTTACAGTGGTTATCCTTAGGCTTGGGCATGGCCTTTGTGACCTATGTACTGTTCCGGATTTTCTGGCATCGTACCGGCTTGAGGTGGTTATATATCCTGTGTCTGGTGATAGCGCTGCCTTATATCAGCTATAGTCAATATCAGCATAGTCAGCGGTTTTTTGTTGAGCAGTCCAGTACAGAAGCCCAGTGGCATGTGGCACGCAGCGCAGCAGAATTTCAGCAGATTTTGAATATAGCACCGCAAGGGCAAAAGATCGTGATTGATGTCTATGCCGACTGGTGTGTCGCTTGTCAGCCGATTGAACATCGTATTTTAAAATCTGCACAGGTACAGCAGGCTCTGGCACCTTATTTCCTGATCAAGCTGGATTTAAGCCAATACAATGCCTCGCATCAAATGCTGTTAAATCAATGGGAAATTCTGGGACCACCAACCTATTTATTTCTGAATGAGCAGCAACAGGAAATTCGCGGTTTACGTTTGACCGGTGCTTTTAGCGAAGCAGAATTGCTGGCCCAGCTGCAACGTCTGGCTCAAAGCTCAACTCCATAATCTTCATAATCATCGAAAAAGCTGAACCCGTTTAAGAAACCTGCATCTGTGCAGTCACCGGCTCAACATAGGCTTTGACCCGATTACGTCCACCGGCTTTGGCCTGATAAAGCGCCTGATCGGCCTGACTCAATAATTGTTGTGGGCGTAAATCAGCTGTCGAAATGGCAATCCCGAAACTGGCCGTGACCGGAATCAACTCACCCTCATCACTGAAAATCTGCAATTGCTGAATGGCAATGCGGCAGCGTTCAGCCACTTGTTCGGCTTTTTCCAGACTGGTATTTTTAAGCACCAGAATAAATTCTTCCCCGCCAAAACGGCCGACCACATCACTTTCACGCAATTGCTGGTTCAGCACGGCGCTCACTTCTACCAGGGTTTCATCACCCTTATGATGGCCAAAATGGTCATTAATCTTCTTGAAATGATCCAGATCCAGCAACACCAGGGCATAATTGGGAGTCGCTGCGGCATTCAGTTTGTCCAGACACTGATTGATACTGCGCCGGTTAAACAGGTTGGTAAGCGGATCGATCTGGCTCAGCTGTTTGATCAGCTGCTCGCGATGCCGCCACTGACTGAGCAGAATCTCGAATAACACCATGCAGACGGCCAGAATTGGCAAAATGAAATACAGCATCGATAACAGCCAGAAACCATTATAGAAAAGCTCGCCATCGAGATTAAATAGCGGTGAATAAGGCAATTGATGGCTGAAACTTAAATAGGCACATCCGCCTAGGAAAATGGATGCTGGAATCAGCATGCTATAGACCAGTGTGCGATGGAACAGCACCAGTCCCACCATAATTAAACAGACATAGGAGGTCGTGGCCACAGGGCTGATCACCCCGACGAGATAGGCGTCACGACACAACGAGATAACAAAAGTACCCACTGCCATGTAGGGCAAATAACGTTCCACCAGAGGATTGCCCTGAAATTTATAACAGGGATAAATCAGTGCCAATAAAATCGCTAAAAAGCTGCTGTTCAGGATAACTTGGGTATGAACCCGTTCTAACTGAACATATTGCCAATACTCTGGATTGAATAAAACAAAGATATCCCAACCGAGCCAGGTCAGATGTACGCCGCAGCCCAAAGTTAGCATCAGGATGCACTTTTTGAGAATACTCCAGTTCATCACGACTTCATCTTCGACCAGATATTTCGTGATTCTGTGTTTGATTATTTTTTGTAATACAGGCGATATTCGCTTCATGTTGTCGGTCTGACTTAAATTATTATGGCAACTTTTTAAGATTTATTGACTATTTATAGCTTTATTTACATAAGATAACATAAGTTTTAACGCTTGATAAACCACAATATTTAAGGCGTCTGCAAAATAGGAATTTCTAATATTAAAGCTGGTTTTGTTCTAAATTCAGAATGATGTGTTTTATCTGTGCTAATTATTTCATGCAACCTAAGCCTTAAAATGGCTGCATTAGTTAGATAGCCCCATAGATGAGAGCGAAGCCATGAAAGTTTTACAGATTGATTCCAGTATTTTAGGCGATGCCTCTATTTCGCGTCAGCTGACTCAGGCGTTGGTGAGTCAGTTACAACAAAAACATGCCCAGGCCATCGAGCTTGAATATCTCGATCTTGCTGCACAGCCGATTCCACATCTCACGGCTGAAATTTTAATGGGTCAGAATGCAGAACAGACTGCATTAGGCGAAGACATCCTGCAGCAGTATTTACAGGCAGATATCGTGGTGATTGGCGCGGCCATGTATAACTTCGGTTTGCCATCGACCTTAAAAGCCTGGATTGACCGGATCTGTGTGGCGGGACGTACGTTTAAATATACCGAACAAGGCCCTGTCGGTCTGGCTGGCAATAAAAAAGTATATATTGCCAGCAGCCGTGGCGGAGTTTATGGGGAGCAAAGTCCTGCCGATTTTCAGGAAGCTTTTTTGAAAACCGTGTTTAACTTTACCGGCGTAACCGATATTGAAGTGATTCGTGCGGAAGGCATGAACATGGGCGAAACGATCAAGGCACAAGCCTTAGAGACGGCACTGCAGCGGGTTCAAGCCATCTAAATATCCAAAAATAACTCAAAAGGTCAGCCTATGCTGGCCTTTTTATATGGGTGAACAGTAACTAATCTCGATCCAGACGGTGCGCGAAGGCTGCCAGATCGCTCAGCGCCTGTTGAGCTTCCTCAAACCAGGCACTGAACATCTGAAAGTTATGCCACATGCCGGTATACAGTTTAAATTCCACATCGACACCCGCCTGTTCGGCTTTTTCCTTAAAACGGCTGGCATCATCCAGTAGAATTTCCTTGGAACCGACCTGAATATGAGTTGGGGGCAAGCCGCTTAAATCGGCGAAAAAGGGCGAAACTTCCGGATCACCCCGATCGATGGCACGCGGGACATAATATTCAATGCCAGTTTCAACTGTTTCCAGAGACAGCAGGGCATCATGTTTCTTGTTATAGCGCAACGATTCACTGGTCAGGGTCAAATCCAGCAAAGGAGACAACAGAATCAAACCACTCACTTGTGGGAGGTTTTCTTTTTGTAATTTGAGCGCCAAGGCCAGCGCCAGATTGGCCCCACAAGAATCACCGGACAGGATGATATCTTTGGCCTGAACGCCTTGATCGAGCAATAAGTTATACACATCAAACAAGGCTTCCAAGGCCTCTGGATAGGCAGATTCCGGTGACAGCGGATAATCTACATGCAGTACCTGCATCTGGGTTCGAGCCGCAATTTGAGTCATAAAGGCACGATGGGTATTTAAAGAGCCTAAATAAAATGCCCCGCCATGAATATGAAAAATCAGCTGGGTCGACTCTTGCTGCGGCTTAATTTCCTCTGCGCGCAGACCCGCCAGACGTAGCGAACGAATCTGTACGGTTTTGTCTTGTGCAAAGAGTTTGCACATCTGCTCCAGTGCAATGCGCATTGAACTTGGTGGAAGATTGAATCTGCTCGGGGCACGAATGACTGTCTTTAAGATGCTTTCTGTAATTAATTGTTTTGTTAACGGGCTTATCTTCATTTTCCTTCCATCTTTTTGTGCTTTTATTGATCATGTAGATTATTTACCAACCATATTTACAAGGTTACACTAAATAGTCACAGCTAAAAATTGAAAAATTGTTGTGACTTTTTAATACTACAGAGGTCTATTTTCAGACTAAGGAAATGAAGAAAAATGAAAAAAATAGCGCTTATGTTAGGACTACTAGGCTTATCTGTACTGGCAAATGCCGCAGATCCTTTAAATGGCACGGTTTGGAAAACCATTGATGATAAAACCAAGCAGCCTAAGGCCATGGTTAAATTTACTGAACAAAAGAACGGTACGTTGTCAGCAAGTATTCAATCTGTGTTAACACCAGGTGAAGAAAATGCCTGTACCAAGTGTGAAGGTCCGTACAAGAACAAGTCACTCAAAGGCTTGACCATTGTGAAAGGTCTTAAGAATTCAGGTGGTACCAGCTATGACAGTGGTTCAATTCTGGATCCGCAATCTGGTAAAACTTACAAACTAAAAGGCCAACTGGCAGATGGTGGCAAGAAACTTGAGCTTCGTGGCTTTATTGGTGTGGCAGCATTAGGCCGTAACCAGACTTGGGTTCGTGCAAACTAATCCAGTTCGAGAGAAAGATAAAAGCCTGACTGCTGTCAGGCTTTTTTGTATGGATTATTTAGAATAATAATTAATTACTTAAGGTGCGATAAGCCGCGTCATCAAAACCGGCAATAAAACCTGTGGGCGTGGCCAAGATCGGACGTTTAATTAAACTGGTATGAGTGCTTAATGCGGCAATTAAAGCATCTTCACTGGACAGCGCCGTTTGCTGCTGTTCTTCAGTCAGTTTGCGCCATGTGGTTCCTTTTTTATTTAATACCACATCCTGACCCAGCGCATTCAGCCAGACTTTAATGGTATCAGCATCGATGCCCTGTTTCTTATAGTCATGAAATTCATAGCTCAACCCCAGCTCAGTCAGTAGGTCAAAAGCTTTTTTCATCGAATTGCAGTTTTTAATCCCGTAAATTTTTAACATATTCGCCATCTAACACATCTTAAATCATGGCCTAGCTTAACCAAATTCGCAGCAGTCGACCATGCAAAATAGAATGATTAGAAAACAATTTAAAATAGGGAGGCAGAATCGTCATCAAAATGACATCAATGCGCTTTAAAATGATCAGCAAGAAAAACAACAATAAAAAAAATAATAATTTTAGGCAGTGGAAATAGAAAACCCGCATTTAATCATCCTGATCATGCGGGTCTCAATTCAACGTCCATTGTCACATCCATGAAAAACAAGCTAAATGTTCTAGTTTGTTTTATTTTCTTCCTACGGCGTCCTGTCCTTATATTGTCATCCTGACATGTCCCTGTGCCGTGAGGCTATAATGCTCTGTTATGACATTGAGATAAACCCAAAAAATACGTCATGTCATGTAAGCAATAAGCCTTAATTGAGTGAACAGGTGTGCACTCAATTGATAGGTATCTTTTTATAGTTTGTAGTCGATGATCACTGGGGCATGATCGCTAAACCATTGTTCCTTATACACCCAGGCATTGACGGTACGCTCTTTCCAGTCTGGTGAGCAGGCCTGATAATCAATCCGCCAACCGACGTTCTTGGCTCGGGCTTGTCCGCGGTTTGACCACCAGGAATACAGTTCAGCTTCTTTGCGTACTTCGCGGAACGTATCGACATAACCGAGTTCATCATAGATATGATCTAGCCAGGCGCGCTCATGTGGTAAACAGCCGGAAGCTTTCTGGTTGCCGGACCAGTTTTTAATATCAATCCGTTTATGTACGATGTTGTAATCACCGCAGACAATCACCGATTTATTTTCATCGCGCCATTGTTTCAGGATTTTGGCATATTCTTCCAGAAAGTGATCTTTACGCGCTTGTGCTTCATCGCCTGATGAGCCGGAAGGTAGATACAATGAACAGATATGGGCCGTTTGCTCCAAACCTAAATCAAATTCGGCTGCAATAAAACGGCCTTGCGAATCTGCCAGTTCAAAGCCCAGACCATCGGTTAAAGAGACGAAGGGCAGGCGGCTATAAATCGCGGTACCGGCATAACCTGGCCGTTCGGCAGGGAATAGATGGGTATACCAGCCTTCCGGTTTAAATTTATCGGTCCACTGCACATGGGTGATCCGGCTTTCCTGCATACAGATCACATCGGCATCCGACTGTTCCATCCATTCCAATAGGCCTTTGCTCACCGATGAGCGTAAACCGTTGACATTAATTGAAACGACACGAAGAATTTTTTGATCACCTGGATAGCTACTCTTTGGTATCATGCGCAAGTCTTACCTTAATTAATGGATTTAGGAGCACCTCATGCCAACGCCAGCTCAGTTTAACCCGCAAGCTTTTATCGAACTCGCATTATCACGCGGTGTGCTTAAATTTGGTGAGTTTACTTTAAAATCGGGACGTGTGAGTCCCTATTTTTTTAATGCGGGTCTGCTGAATGATGGTGAAGCCTTGACATTGCTGGCTTCTGGCTATGCAGCAAAATTAACGGCATGTGACCATGTGGAAGTGGTTTTTGGTCCTGCATATAAAGGTATTCCTTTTGTGGCAGCGACTGCTGTGGCGCTATCACAAAATCATGGGGTGAGTGTGCCTTGGGGTTTTAACCGCAAAGAAGCCAAAGATCATGGCGAGGGTGGCGTACTAGTCGGTGCTTCTGTAGCAGGTAAAAAAGTCTGGATCATTGATGACGTGATCACGGCAGGAACAGCGATTCGTGAAGTCGTGACAATCTTGAAAAATGCCGGTGCACAAATCGCAGGTGTTTTGGTTGCACTTGACCGTCAGGAAAAAGGTCAGGGCGATTTATCTGCCATTCAGGAAGTGCAGCAAGAGCTCGAGATTCCTGTACATGCCTTAATTACCATGAAAGATTTGATGGACTATCTGGAAACCAAGGGCGATCAAGAAGCTTTAGCTAAAATGGAAGATTATCGAGTTAAATACGGGATCTAAGCGGTGATCCTTATCGTAAAGGAAGCTACAGCTTCCTTTTTTGTTTTAAAGTTCAATTGATGTAGAAATTAAGCATTCAAATACAGGGTGAATACTTAAAAAACTAAGTCAAAGTGCTGTAATTCAAAGATTTTTAATATTAAAGACTTTCAATCTTGATGTAGATGAATACAGTTTAAAATACTGGAAATTGACAATAATATTCAGTGATTCTGTACGCATTTGCTTACATGAGTTCAAGCCGTTTGCGTCTATACGCGCTGTGCTGCATTGCCTATGATGAATTCATCAGGAACAGGATGTTCCATAAAAGAATAACAAGAGATAAATACAAGGAAAGTAAGGTAAGACAGGAGTCATACCCAGCGAACCAACACGAAAATCCCCCGGCAGGATGCTGGGGAATTTTCATTTTTAGCGATTCATGCAGGCTCAGATGTAACAGGCTTAGGCGCGGGGAGAATAAATAAGGTGAGTTATTGGTTTAAATGACTGGAATAGGTTTAGAGAGCATCACCAACCGATCGCTTTTGAAGATTGTTAATCTTTAGAGCCAAAAAAAGCACCTTAAGGTGCTTTTTTTATTGCTGGGCTAAATTATAGCGCAACGATATTGATCGCGTTCGGGCCTTTTTGACCTTCAACTACGCTGAAAGAAACGCGTTGGCCTTCAAACAATGTTTTGAAGCCAGAACTGCTAATTTCTTTAAAATGAGCAAAAACGTCAGGACCTGATTCTTGTTGAATAAAACCAAAACCTTTAGTTTCGTTAAACCATTTTACTGTACCGGTAACTGTAGTAGACATAATATAACCTATCAAATTTTTAATAATTTTAGCCATTGAAATGACTATGGATAACTTTGAAAAACAACAAGAATTGAAATAAAGATCTGAAAAAACTGAGGATTATAAAATAACACTGCGGTACTTAAAGAAGTTTAACTAAACAACACTTTTTTCTAGTTGAGTACAGTATAACCTAAATCAGCAAATATTCAAGTTTTTTATATTTATTATTTATTTTTCTTATAAATATGGGTGGATCTTTCTTTTTTAAATATGTGCTGGTCAATTTTTTTAGTATGACTGACTGTATAAAAGATTTACTCAAGCAAAACAACAAACATACATTTTACTTACGTTACTTTATGTTAATCAAACTGAACCAGTACGCGGCAATATTTTTCTAAGTGAATGTATTTTATAACATTGGGTAAATTTGTAGCTGGCTTGTTTAAGATAGTTCTGGTCATTGTTCAGCTATTCAAAGGCCCCTATATTAAAAACACATGGAAAAATTAACTATAAGAATTTCTTAATTTTAATTTAAAACCAGAATAAGAGTGAGTCTCATGGATTACTGGAATTGTGTTTTATTAATCTCCATTATTGCAGTTGTAGGCCTAACGATTATTATCCTGCTAGTCGGCTGTAAAATCTGGAAAAACCTGATCGTCACTTTACTGATTTCGACCATAATGAGTTTTTTGATTATCTATGCCATCAACTTTATCTTTGGAAAGAGTCTGCATTTCCTTTGGGGTCACCGGGAAGTCGGGAATCTTGACTTTATGCTTGAAATTGGGCTGATGAGTCTGGTGATTGGTGGGGTAATCACCTTTATGATTATGTTAGGCACCTTGATTGCCAAAAGTAATGATAAACAGAGTGAGGAATAGAAACAGAGAGCAGGCAGTAGCAATGCTTTCTCTGGACAATACACAGCCTCCTTCTCTTGAGTCAATTTAATAACAGCCGACGAAGTATGAATGGGTTTTTCATACTTCGTCGTGGTCTTACCTTTTATCTTAAAAATGATAATCCGTCCTTAAAACATCATTTTAAGTCCTAAAGCATAGATCCAGACCCGGTCAGAGCCGGATGCCTGCTGCCAGACAGCCTGTTTGTTTCCTTTGCTATATTCATAGCCAACCTGCAGATAAGGCATGACTTTTTTACTGATCTCATAACGGGTTTCCAATCCTAATGTCGCATGACTCAGACCAGATTTTTTCGCACTCGCAGCTTGATCATTGAAAATGATATCCAGTTCAATAAAGGGCTGCATAATCAGTTTCTGAGTCAGCAACAGGTCACGTTCTGTTTCCAGTTTGAATCCGACAAAATCATCTTCACCGACATAGAGATAGGCATTGGTTTCAAAAAAATAAGGGGCCAGGCCATGCAGTCCAAGCACTGCATCGAAACGTTCATTTTGTAGGGAAGCTGTATGCTGGCTTATATTTTCCTGACGGTAGCGCAAACCGGTTTGTACATCCCAGAAATCGGAAATATTACGGCTATACAGGATTTCGGCCGCATAGTCAGCCTGACTCGATTCAGATTTATCTGCCTGCAGCTTGAGAAAAACCTTGTTTTCATCAGTACCAATTCTGGCTTCATTCTCTGATTTAAAAGCGCCATTTCCAGCTGAATTGATTTGCCATTTCTGGTCCAGAATGACTTGGCTATAAATCTGTGCACCATGTTCTTTCCGATGGTCATGCTCCGCAGTAGCGCCAACAGGTTTTTCGTGCCCTACAGATTCTTGATCAGATAAAGATCGAGCTTGTTGGGTATGTGAGCGTAGATCCGGCACTGCAATAGGAGCGCTGTGATGTACTGCGGTTTTGCTAGGATGATGATCCTGATGATCCTGATGATCCTGATGATCCGCTGCCAATATACCGAAACTCGCCACGAGCAGTGCACTGCTTAATACCGATTTTAAAAAGAGCTTAGTGATGTGCATGGCTTTCTCCTTGATCCACTGCTGGCTTTGACGGCATTTGTTGCGGCGAAGCATGAGAAGCTTGATCGTCATTCACATGTGCCACAATCAGCTTATTCATCATGCCGGCACTCATGTGATAGAGCAGATGGCAGTGAATCGCCCATTCTCCCAGTTCATCTGCCGTTAATAAGGTTGTGAGCGTTTTTCCAGGTGGCACAATCACGGTGTGTTTATTTGGCATCTGTGCAGCAGATTGACCATTTTCCAACTGCATAAACATGCCATGTAAATGCATCGGATGCGCCATCATGCTGTCATTGATAAATTTCAAACGGATCCGTTCGCCATATTGCACCTGCAATGGTTCGGCATCACTGAATTTTTTACCATTGATGGTCCAGATATAACGTTCCATGGTTCCACCCAGACGAATCACCAGTTCACGTTCTGCGGCTCGGGTATCGGTTTGTGGCGTCAGGGCTTTGAGGTCTTGATATTGCAATGCTTTATGCCCTGCAGGCGTAGACATATTGACCCAACCCTCAACCGGTGGATGAGACGGATTTGTCTTGGGTATAGCACTGTGACCTGCGTGCATGTCGTGCTGGGCATGCTCATCATGTTTAGGCGTATCTGTTGCAGATTTCGTGGTCTGACTGCTGTGTGCGGTATGAGACATGTCATGCGGTTCGCCATGTCCCATATCTTCCATGGTCAATAAGGCACGTGGACGTGGCGTCGGTAATTGAATCGGATGTGTCGCTGGATCAGCCTCATTGTGCAAGCTGCCAATGGCAAAGCCTGAACGGTCGATCGATTCGGCTTCAATCTGGTAATGAGGTGCAGTTGGTTCCACAATCACATCATACGTTTCAGCAGTTCCGATACGGAATTCATCTACAGCGACCGGCTGTACAGCTTGTCCATCGGCGCTAACCACGGTCATTTTAAGCTGGGGAATACGTACATCGAAAAACGACATGGCCGAGGCATTAATGAATCGCAGACGAACCTTTTCATTCGGTTTAAATTGGCCGCTCCAGTTCTGTTGCGGGGTTTTGCCATTGATTAAAAAGGTATAACCGCTGACATCAGACAGGTCGGTTTTCAACATGCGCATCTGGTTCCACATTTTGCGATCTGACCAGGTGGCCTTGAGACCGTCACGTTTTACCTGCTGGAGTACATCGCCCACGGTTTCACGCTGATTCTGATAATATTCGGCCGATTTTTTTAAATTATTCTGAATCTGTTGGCTGCCCTGTTCATGAAAATCCGACAGCATCACCACATAATCCCGCTCGGTTTTTTCATGCTCAGGCACCGGTGTTTGTGCTTTGGGATAAATCACCAAGGCACCATATAAACCGTCCTGTTCCTGACCTTTGGAATGCGCATGATACCAATAGGTACCGTTTTGACGAACCTTGAAACGATAAGTAAAAGACTGCTTCGGTTTGATACCCTGAAAACCATTAAATCCAGGGACACCATCCATTAGGCCGGGCAGGAGCAGGCCATGCCAGTGCAGCGAGGTATCTTGATTTTTCAGGTTGTTTTGCACATGAATCACCGCATCATCACCTTCTTCAAATTCAAGCAAGGGGGCAGGGAATTTTCCGTTTACGGTAATCCGTTTGACCGTCTTGCCGGTGAGATTGAGCGGGCTTTCATCAATGACCAGATGATATTCTTTAACAGCTGCAAAAACTGCAGACGATGACATCAGGCAAATGCCCAGACATAGGCATTGGGGAATTTTAATTAACATCACTTAATCCTTAATTAATAAAAAATTGAATATTCAGGATTAAGTTTTGGGTGGGCGCAGGATTTCCTGCCAATAACCGGCAAGGTGTTTGGCATGATAAGTTGGGAGGAGGGTTCTTTCTAGAGAATGATGGTCGAATACTGTCAGTTCAGGGACTGAAATTTGCAAGCCGCTCATCTGGCTTTGACAGGCCATCGTACTGCAATCCAGACAGTCTTGTGAGTGCTGTGGCATATCCGGAAAACAGTCAGCCTGTGTCAGGTCTTGATCTGAGTTATGCGCAGATTCATGCATAGCATGAGAGGTGGAGGCTTTTACCATATCCAGACAATGGCTGCTCATCTGTTCAGACGACATGACCAAATGCATGGTTGTTGCAGAAGCAATAGACACACTGCTCCAGCCTATGGCAAAAACCATAAGCATCACCAACCAGATTTGTTTGACGAGCCGTGTGAGCAAAGTCCACCCTGAAAAAATACGCTGCATGTTTGAGCAATAAAAGCATAAACGCAGTGACTGCAATTAGCAAATCCTGTGCGAGATTGTTTTTAGTCAGCTACATCACACTTTTATAGGTTCAGGTTTCAGTTTCGCACTTTTCACATTTTTTACAATCCAGCAGCATGCCAAGCTTTTCTTTGCGACCTTGCTCGGTCATCACCCAGGGCCGATTTTGCCACGGCGGGGTATGCCGTACATGCTGGCCATGTCCGCAGGCCAGCTCTGCAACCCAATGCTGTTCTTCATCCAAATGAAAACCGATAATTGCCTGTTGCATGGCAAACCTCCTTTTGAGCTCAATCTGCCTCAGTACTTATCTAAAAATCTATACAGAACAAGTCATGCAAAATCACCATAAACAAAAGAATCCACACAAGCTATACTCCTTGCTAAGTCATTTTTTGAAAAAGAGCAGAGACACATGCGCGTACTTGTTGTGATGGATCCCATCGAAAATGTAAACCTGAAGAAAGACTCGACCATGGCCATGCTTTGGGCAGCAGCACGCCGTGGGCATGAGCTTGGTTATGCATTACAACAAGATTTATATATTGAGCAGGGCAAAGCTTTTGGTTTGATAGCGCCGCTACAGGTGTTTGAAGACTATGATCACTATTATGAACTCGGTGAAAAAAAGAAAGAATCCATCGCTGCTTATGATGTGGTGTTAATGCGTAAAGATCCACCTTTTGATATGAATTTTGTCTACACCACTTATATTCTGGAGCAGGCAGAACGCGAAGGTGCATGGATTATTAACAAGCCACAAAGCCTGCGTGACTGTAATGAAAAACTGGTTGCGACCCAGTTCCCGCATCTGCAAGTTCCGACACTGGTGACTTCGCAGCAAAGCCTGATTCGTGAGTTTCTCAAAGAACAGGTCGATGTGATTGTGAAACCGCTGGATGGCATGGGGGGTACTGGAATTTTCCGCCTGTATCAGGATGGCATCAATATTGGTTCAACCATTGAAATGCTGACCAATAACGGTACCCAGCCGATTATGGCACAGCGTTATATTCCTGAAATTGTCGAAGGCGATAAACGTATCCTGATGATTAATGGCGAGCCAGTACCATATTGCTTGGCCCGTATTCCACAAAATGGTGAAGTGCGCGGCAATCTGGCGGCAGGCGGTCTGGGAGAAGCACGTCCACTGACTGAAAATGACCGCGCCATTGCGGCAAAAGTAGGCCCTTATCTTAGAGAAAAAGGTCTGGTTTTTGTAGGACTGGATGTGATTGGTAATTATGTCACTGAAATTAATGTAACCAGCCCAACCTGTATTCGTGAAATTGATGACCAGTTTGGAACCTCAATTGCCGATGATCTGTTTGCTGTATTAGAGGCAGGCCGTTCGCAGCAGGTTTAAACCAGACAGAAAAAGAGCCTCATCTGAGGTAATGCTGATCAGTTAAGGAGTTTAGAAATAGACTCTTTAATTTTTTAGTCATTCAATGCGGAGTATTAATGTTATAAATCAAATTCTTGTAAATAATTTGTTACTTTGGTTTCGCCCAAATGAGAAGCGAAGCTTCGCAAGGAAGGCATCTTGCGGAGCAACACTCCTCACCGCAAAACTCGTCAGCCTCCATCGACTAGTAAATTTGTCGCAGAAACAATCATTTTTAAATCTAGTCCTGCCTCAAACAGTTGCGGATGACTTTTCTACTTGTCAAATATGATCATGAATTTAAAAAAGAAAATTCTAGTCAATTTCTTAACTGACTGGCATTACTCATCTGAGGCTCTTTTTTATTGAGCATAACGCTTAAATAAAAGCAGCGTCATCAATATTCCTAAGATAGAAAGACAGGCTGTGACTGTCGCGATATGGGCCCATTGTTGTGTCGTGGATACCAGTGCCGCACTCAGAGGAGGTACAAAGAATTGCCCACAGGCTGAAACCTGTAAAACCAGACCGACACTGGCGGCTGCGGCATTGGCATGCGGTGCATAGTGCAGGGTAATGGCAAAAACAGTGGTTGGAATCATGCCACCGATCAGTGAAAACAGCACCGCACTGACAAACTGTAATTCGAATAGCAGCCAGGAATTTGCTGCAAATACTAGGCAACTGCTGCCGAGCATGGCGATGAATCCGGTGGTGAGTAAGGTTTTTGGTTTCCAGCCACGTTGTAGCAACATGCCTGCACCAAAAGTTCCGCCCAAATTGGCCAGTACAACTATTGAAACCAGCATCCCGGCGAGTTTTAAATCTAGGTCCTGTTCGACATACAAGGTAGGCAGAAAGCCGGTGACGGTGATCCATTGACTGGTATAGCAGGCAAAAATAATTGCCAGACAGACAATCGGGGGATGGGTCAGGGTAATTTTAACGATCTGCCAGAATGAGATATTTTCTGTGCCGGTTTGTGGGTGATTCGGCTGCGTCGGTGTAGCAGGCTCAAGATGTAAATACTGTTTGATCATGAGCGTGATGACCAGACACAGGCTGCCCAAAATAGCCCAGATCGTTTGCCAGCTCAGGTATTCAAGCAGCAGCGGAATCGTCAGTACCGCCAGACTGACACCGATGCCCATATAGGAACTCCAGAGCCCCAGCTTGAGATTTAGTGTTTCAGGTCGGCTGATCCGCTTTAAAATGGCGGGCGCACACAAGGAAATGGTTAAAAAGCCAATTCCCTCAGTAAAGCGCAATACATACAAGGTGGCAGACTGCGTAATCCTGAGTCCGGCCAGACTACTCAGCCCTAAAATGATTAGGCCCATGATCAGACAGCGCTTTAAGCCGATTTTTTCCGAGAATGCGCCAATACAGAGCGCAAACAGCATCCCGGCCGCCTGCACCAGCGCCAGTGAAAAACCTGCCTGAGTAAAACTCAGATTTAAATCCTGCTGCAAAACAGGAATGATGGCAGAGAGTTTGCCGACATGGATCGCGGCCAGATATCCGGCCAGAATAATCCATAGATCACGCATTGATATTTTTGACATTTACTAGGCTTAAGTCCATTTAAAACATCTGCTTGTGAATCAAGCATCATTGATATATAAGTATGAATAACATGAAATTTTTATAAAATTAATAGGATTTAAGCCTAAGTTAATTCAGCAGGGATAGAAGGCTAGTTGACTGGAATTAAACTGAAAATCACTGTAAATAAAGCCATATGCATGACCAAGTCATAGATAATAGAATGAGAAATTAGTTTAAAATTGATATGATGCTTCACTTAAGTCGAAGGAAAAGTGCAGACCTTATAAATAAAACGAGTCTAAACTTGAAATTTGCGTGAAAAAAACAATTAAAGCCTTGTTGAAATAAAGTAAATAAACTTTCAAGGCCTGACGATTGTGATTACAATTGATTACTTAGATCAGATTTCCTGCTCCATTTTAGAATTGAAGAATTAGACAGTGACCGACGCTCAGCAAAAACAGCCTAAACATGTCATGATGATGGCCGCAGGTACAGGTGGACATGTGTTTCCAGCGTTAGCTGTTGCCAAAGACCTACAACAACAGGGAATAACAGTGTCTTGGCTGGCTACGCCTGCAGGCATGGAAAATCGTTTATTAAAAAATCAGAATATTCCTGTTTATCAAATTGATATTCAGGGTGTGCGTGGTAATGGTTTTGTGCGTAAGGCCTTGGCCCCTTTTAAAATCATGAAAGCGACTTTTAGTGCCATGAAATACATGAAGCAGCTAAAAGTCGATGCCGTAGCCGGCTTTGGTGGTTATGTGGCAGGGCCGGGTGGTCTGGCTGCGCGTATCCTAGGTATTCCGGTGCTGGTTCATGAGCAGAATGCGGTGGCCGGTTTTACCAATAGCCAATTGTCGCGTGTTGCCAAGACGGTGTGTCAGGCGTTTCCGGACACCTTTCCCGCACAGGATAAAATCGTGACCACGGGCAATCCGGTGCGCCAAGAAATTAGTGACATTTTAAATCCGTCCTGGCGTTATCAGGAGCGTGAAAAAGCAGGATTACCCTTACGCATTTTAATCGTAGGTGGATCTTTGGGGGCGCAGGCCTTAAATGAACGGGTGCCTGAAGCCTTAAAACAGTTCAATGTGCCTTTAAATGTCTATCATCAGTGTGGTCAAAACCATGCTGAGGCGACGCGTGCATGTTATGCCAATGCTCCGGCAAATCTGCACGTCGAAGTCCAGCCTTTTATTGAAGATATGGCCAAAGCCTATAGTGATGCCGATGTGGTGATCTGTCGTGCTGGCGCATTGACGGTGACCGAAATTGCGACGGCAGGTGTGGCTGCGATTTTTGTACCGCTTCCAAGTGCGGTGGATGATCACCAGACTGCCAATGCCGGTTTTCTGGCCAAGATTAATGCGGCAAAAATCTGCCCACAGGCCAGTATGACCCCGGAAAGTTTAAAAACCTTATTAGAGCCGATGCTGAATCGCCAGCTATTAATGGAGATGGCGGTAAAAGCACGTCGACAGGCTCAACCCGATGCGACTCAACATGTGGTCCGTTTAATTCAAGAATTATCATTCGAGTAAACTATGTCTCCAGTAACCCCAGCTGAACAAGCGAAAAAATTAATTAAAGTGCCGGAAATGCGCCGTATCAAACACATTCATTTTGTGGGCATTGGCGGTGCAGGCATGTGTGGTATTGCCGAAGTGCTGAAAAACCAGGGCTATAAAGTTTCCGGTTCAGATATCAAGGCATCCAATACCACGGCGCAGCTGGAAGAAAATGGGATCAAGGTTTATATCGGGCACACTGCAAATAATATTAAAGGGGCCAATGTGATCGTGGTGTCTACTGCGATTGACAAGGAAAACCCGGAAATTAAAACCGCGATTGAAAGTCGTATTCCTGTGGTTCGCCGTGCAGAAATGCTGGGTGAGCTGATGCGTTACCGTCATGGTATTGCGGTTGCCGGTACTCATGGCAAAACCACGACCACCAGTCTGATCACCTGTATGCTGGCTGAAGAAAACATGGATCCAACCTATGTGATCGGCGGTTTGCTGAACCGTACCGGTATGAATGCTGCTCTGGGTGCCAGCCGTTATATCGTGGCAGAAGCCGATGAATCGGATGCCTCTTTCCTGCACTTGGAACCTATGGCTGCTGTAGTGACCAATATCGATGCCGACCATATGGATACCTATGGCGGTAGCTTCGATGTGCTGAAAGATACTTTTATCCAGTTCCTGCAAAAACTGCCATTTTAT
Source organism: Acinetobacter sp. YH12100 (assembly GCF_013419135.1). NCBI lineage: Bacteria > Pseudomonadati > Pseudomonadota > Gammaproteobacteria > Moraxellales > Moraxellaceae > Acinetobacter > Acinetobacter sp. YH12100. The sequence continues at coordinate 85,889 of NZ_VPAQ01000013.1, forward strand.
GGCCTGGCCGTGGTCTGTGGTGATGATGCCAATATTCGTGAAATCATGCCACGAATTGCACGTCCAGTGCTGACCTACGGTTTTAATGAAGACAATGACATTCGCGCGATAGATGTCGATCAGGACGGCATGCAAACGCACTTTACCGTATTGCGTAAAGAGCGTGAGCCATTACGTGTGACCGTGAATCAGCCAGGCTTACATAATGTCCTGAATGCCTTGGCTGCGATTGGTGTCGCGACCGATGAAGGCGTGTCTGATGCTTCTATTTGCCGTGCACTGGAAGGTTTCAGTGGGGTAGGCCGTCGCTTCGAAGTTCAGGGCGAATTTGAAATTGAGGGTGGTAATGTAAAACTGGTGGATGATTATGGTCATCATCCAAAAGAAGTCGAAGCCACCATTAAAGCCGCGCGTCAGAGTCATCCGGATCGTCGCCTGGTGATGATGTTCCAGCCACACCGTTATAGCCGTACCCGTGACTGTTTTGATGATTTTGTGGAAGTACTTTCTACTGTAGACCAGTTATTGTTATTGGATGTTTATCCTGCCGGTGAAAAACCGATTGTCGGGGCGGACAGCCGTACTTTAGCCCGCAGCATTCGTTTACGTGGCGAAGTTGAGCCAATTCTGGTCGATGCGGTGGACGGTAATCTGAATCAGATCATGAGAAAAGTATTGCAAGCAAATGACTTGTTATTAACCCAAGGCGCAGGTAATGTTGGAGCAATCTCAGTCGAACTTGCGCAAAATCACTTATATATAAAATAGTCATCTTGCATGACTGAATTGAATTGACCAGATTGAAAAAAGTTTAAGGATATAAACGTGTCAAATGCTTCAAAATTCGGAAAAGTTGCCGTGTTGCTTGGTGGTAAATCTGCAGAGCGTGAGGTTTCTCTAGACAGTGGTACGGCGGTACTTGAGGCATTAGTGCGTTCAGGGGTCAATGCGGAAGCTTTTGACCCGCAGCAACGTAGTGTCACAGAACTGGTAAATTATGACCGTGCTTTCATTGTATTGCATGGTCGTGGTGGTGAAGACGGTCAGATTCAGGGTGTACTGGAATGGCTAAATGTGCCCTATACCGGTACGGGGGTACAAGGCTCTGCAATCGGCATGGACAAGGTCAAGACCAAGCAGGTCTGGCAGGGTTCGGAATTGCCGACAGCGCCTTATCGTATTGTTACCAAAGATTCCGATGCAGCTGATATCGTCAATTCTTTAGGCCTGCCTTTGATTATCAAACCGGTACATGAAGGTTCCAGTATCGGCATGAGCAAGGTTGAAAAAATTGAAGACTTTGCAGAAGCAATTGCCAAGGCAACTGAACATGATGCCGTGGTGATGGCAGAACAATGGATTACCGGCCGTGAATTCACCATTGTGGTTTTAAATGGTCAGGCGCTGCCAGTGATTCGTCTTGAACCACCTCAAGATGTTGCTTTCTATGATTATGAAGCCAAATATAACCGTAACGATGTGCAATATGGCATTCCATGTGGTTTGACCGAAGCTGAAGAGCAACAGTTAAAAGCCTTGAGTCTGCGTGCATTTCAGGCAGTCGGTGCCAGCGGTTGGGGCCGGATTGATGCCATGCAGGATGAACGGGGCAACTTCTGGCTACTGGAAGTGAATACCGTACCGGGCATGACCAGTCATTCTTTGGTGCCAAAAGCGGCAGCTGCAGTCGGTTATAGTTTTGATGACCTGTGTGTTGCGATTCTGGAACAGACCCTGACCGGGTCGGCACACTAAATATGGCTCAACTTCCTGTTTCCATGCGCCGTAAACGTGCTGCGATTACCTCAATTCACGACAAGCCGCCGACACGCAAAGAAAAGCTGTCCAATTTTGGTGGCTGGTTATTGTTGTGTATTGCAGTGCTAGTGCTGGCCTTTGGAATATTGGGCTTATATAAAGTCATGACCAATACCGAAGTGGCAGAGCTGGGCGTGTTAGGTACCCGCTCGGCTGCTGAACAGCGTCAGGTCATGCAATATGTGTCACCGGTTGTGACCGAAAACTATTTTACTTCGGATCTGGAAGCGATCCGAGATCGTACCCTGGAGCTGTCCTGGGTGGATCGGGTGGTGGTTTCCCGAGCATGGCCAAATGGCATTCGGGTACGGATCATGCCACATCATGCGATTGCACGTTGGGGCACAGGACGTTTATTGAGTGACAGTGGTGTCATTTTCACCGAAGTCACACCCAAGAATTATGAGGCATTACCGTTACTACATGGGCCGGCGAGCCATGCAGAAACCATGATGCGTCGTTATAATGAAATTAATCAGTTATTTTTGCCACACGGCATTCGTCTAAAAGAACTCTATCTCACCGAGCGAATGACCTGGTTTATGCAGTTTGATTCGGGTTTAAGAATAATTGTTGATAAAGATCAGACCATGAGCAAATTACAGCGCTTGAGCCATCTGTCTCAAAGCGACTTAAAGTCGGTCTGGTCTAAAATTTCGGCCATCGACCTGCGTTATCGCAATGGATTGTCGATACAGTGGAAAAATTCAATTCCGCCTAAAATTGTAAATGGGCATTTTATTGTAACCATTGATGACACGGGCGTTGAGAATAATGTAACAGTAAAGCCATAATGATCGGCTTTAAAAAATAGAGGCATTCAAGCCATAAATCTAACAAACATGTAATGGTAGTAGTGAATAATGAGTGAAGCTGTTCCCTCGGTTGTGGCGATTGACATTGGGACACACAAAGTTTCAGTTTTGATTGGCAAGGTACACGCGCCAGACAATATCCAAGTGATTGGTATGGCTACCGCTCGTAACCGAGGCATGAGTAAAGGGAAAATTGTCAGTCTCGATAAAGTTATTACCGCAATTAAAAATGCCGTCCAAGAAGCAGAAGATATGGCGGAGTGTCGGGTGCATTCTGCTTGGGTTTCTATTCCAAGTGCCGAATTAAAAAGCTTTTATGCTTCAGGTCGAACCTCGATCGACAATAGCGAACATGCGATTACCACCAGCGAAGTGGTTCGTGCACTGGAGTTGGCCAAAGCCAGTCATTTGACTTCAGACCATTATCTGGTCAGTGCTGTGCCTCTGGGCTTCGAGCTGGATGACTCATCAGAGTGGGTGCTGAATCCGATTCGCATGTCTGCACATAGCATGACTGGTCATTATCATCTGATGATGCTGCCGATTAGCACCATGCAAAATATTGACCGTGCCCTCAAGGGCGCCAATATTGGTGTGGAAAAAATGGTGGTCTCAAGTCTGGCAACTGCTGAGGCCAGTCTGCTCAAAGATGAAAAAGAATATGGCGTCTGTCTGGTCGATATCGGTGCCGGCACCACCAATGTGGCGGTGTATGTGGATGGTCGTCTGGCCTTAACCCATACCTTCCAGCGTGGTGGCGAGCATGTGACCCGTGATATTGCGGCGGTGTTGCAGACCACGACCGAAGAAGCTGAACGCCTGAAACTGCTGTATGGCTGCGTAGACCTGAAAGTGGTTAAGCCTGACCATATGATTCAGTTCCAGGGGATTGATGGGCCACAAACCATCAGCCGGATTGAGCTGACCGAAATTATCATGGCGCGTTATGACGAAATTCTTGGATTGGTGCGTGATGAACTGGTGAAAAATGGCGCGATGCAGGGCTTGTATCATGGTGTGGTCCTGACCGGTGATGCCAGTCATATTGAAGGTATGGTGAGTTTTGTACGCCGTACCTTGGGTGTGTCAGCTCATTTGGGTAATCCACCAACGCAGGTGTATGCCGATGAACAGCATCAGGCGGCGCTACGCCGTTCGCAATATAGTACGGTCGCGGGTTTGCTGATGTTTAGTCAGAGTGATACTCAAGACACGATTGTAGAACAGGATGATGTAGAGCGATTATCGTTAACTCAGCGCGTCAAGCGGGCTTGGTCTGGCTTTAATGACACCTTGAAATCAATCTTTTAAGTCGATTTTTATTGTGAATATTGTTGAGAAGATGTAGTTAATCGGGCTTGTACTTGACAAGTTAACGCATGAGCAGCATTCTTAAAAACAATTTTATTAAGATTAAGGCAGTGTACGGGCTTAGTGACTGCCAATTATGAATTAGGAATTTTATAGGTCATGGCCTCATTTGAATTTTTCGAAGACGATCATAGCGATAGCAATGGTCAAGCCCGTTTCACTGTGTTTGGTGTAGGCGGTGCGGGTGGTAATGCTGTACAACACATGTTGCAGTCCGATATCCAGGGCGTAAAGTTTGTTTGTGCCAATACGGACAAGCAGGCACTCGATCGCATGGAAGCCGAATTTAAAATTCAGCTGGGTGAGCAAAGTACCCGTGGTCTGGGTGCAGGTGCCAATCCGCAAGTGGGTCAGACTGCAGCAGAAGAAAGCCGTGAACTGATCCGCCAGCAGCTTGAAGGGACCGATATGGTCTTTGTCACTGCGGGTATGGGCGGTGGTACCGGAACGGGTGCTGCGCCAGTGGTTGCTGAAATTGCCAAAGAAATGGGTATCCTGACGGTTGGTGTGGTGACGACGCCATTCAACTTTGAGGGCAAGCGCCGTTTACAATCTGCGGAAAAAGGCATTGAAGCGCTTGAGCAGCATGTCGACTCATTGATCATCATTCCAAATCAGCGTTTATTGAAAGTCTTCCGTGATATTTCAATGAAAGATGCCTATAAAAAAGCGGATGATGTGCTACTGAATGCGGTACGCAGTATTTTTGATCTTGTGGTACGTCCGGGTCATATCAACCTTGACTTCGCCGATTTGAAAACAGCGATGAGTACTCGTGGTTATGCCATGATGGGTGTTGGTTTAGGTCGTGGTGAAAACCGTGCCCGTCAGGCTGCTGAACAGGCTATCCGTAGCCCATTACTCGATAACGTAACCATCATGAATGCCAAAGGTATTCTGATTAACGTAACGGGTGGCGATGATGTCACTTTCGGTGAAATTGAAGAAATCACCGATGTTGTTAACCAGATTGTCGATTTGGATGAAGGTCAGGTGTTCTACGGTACGGTATTTGATCCGGATGCACGTGATGAAATCAGTGTGACCGTGATTGCAACGGGTTTAACCCGTCATGCAGCGGATTCAGTTGAACCGACTAAACGTACCAATGTACAGGCAACGCGCCCAGCAGCAGCTTCACAGGCTGTGGTAGAAGATGACGATGTACCAGCGATTCAGCGCCAACAGCATGAAACCGCTACGCCAGCGAATGCTGCAGCATCAGTTTCGAGCCCGCGTCCAACGCCAATGAGTATTCAGGATTATCTTAAGAATCAACAGCGTAAATAACATGTAACATCATGTGTTTACCATGATTACACAGGAAAGGTGGCTTTTAAGCCACCTTTTTGTTTTTTCTCAATGGCCAAATATGCTAACGTATAGCGGTTTTATTGATGAACAGATGAAAGAAGCATGTTGAAACAACGTACCCTGAAACGTATCGTGAAAGCGAGCGGAATCGGTCTTCACAGTGGGCAAAAAGTCATGATTAACTTTGTGCCGCACCATGCCGATGGGGGAATTGTGTTTCGTCGTATTGACCTGAATCCGCCGGTCGACATTCCTGCCGATGCGATGCTGATTCAGGAAGCTTTCATGTGCTCGAATCTGGTTCAGGAAAATGCCAAAGTCGGTACGATTGAACATGTCATGAGTGCGATTGCCGGTTTAGGAATTGATAACCTGATTATCGAAGTCTCTGCCTCGGAAGTGCCGATTATGGATGGCAGTGCAGGCCCGTTTATCTATTTGCTCATGCAAGGTGGTCTGCAAGAACTGGATGCTGCGAAAAAATTCGTCAAGATTATTAAACCGGTTGAAGCACTGATTGATGATAAGCGTGCCATTTTTAGTCCGCACCATGGCTTCCAGCTGAATTTCACCATTGATTTTGATCATCCTGCTTTTAAAAAAGAACATCAGTCCGCCAGTATCGATTTCTCGACTGAAACTTTTGTTTATGAGGTTAGTGAAGCACGTACCTTTGGTTTTATGAAAGATCTGGATTATCTCAAAGCCAATAATCTGGCACTGGGAGCCAGTTTGGAGAATGCCATTGGTGTGGATGAAACCGGAGTGGTGAATGAAGAGGGTCTAAGGTTCTCTGATGAATTTGTACGCCATAAAATTTTGGATGCAGTCGGGGATTTGTATCTGCTTGGACATCAGATCATTGCCAAATTTGATGGTTATAAATCTGGACATGCTTTGAATAATCAGCTGTTGCGCAATGTGAAAAGTGATCCAAGCTGCTATGAAATTGTAACATTTGATGACGAGGCCAATTGTCCAATCATGTATGTGAATGTGACATAAGTCATTGTGTTTGTGTCTTTATGTTTTAGTTATTGCGTCAATAGTGTGACATGTGTCGCATAATACTGCTTTTCTAATTTATTACATTTGATTGCTATGTTACTTTTTATTGCTTGCCAAACGTAGCAAAGCTTGGCTAAGCTTAGGGTCGCTTATAAAGTCAGCTGCACCACGAAGTAATTCCTGTGTTTCTGCATTTAAGGCTCTTTCAGGTGTTGCTGCAACAGGTTGCGTTTGTGAAGGATTCCGCAAACAAACTTGAAGTTTTGTAAGATCTGTTAATTCATTTATTTGAGAGAGTTGTGAAATGTATTGCTTTTGAAGATAGGCCAATTGACTGATCATGGCCTGGTTTTCACCGGTAATCGTTAACACACCATTTTGATAGCACACAACTTGCCAGCGTTCCGGTTGGGGCAATAGCGGTTGTACGAGTTTCGTAAGTTTCTGCCAGGCAGCAACTTGTGATGAGAGAAACGAAAAGTTTCCTGTTTTTATCTGTTTTCTGGTTTGTTGAAAAACGTTGACAGGTTCCGACATACATAATTCCTACATGTTTATGTCTTAATCTTATGCGCTTCTTTTAGTGGATATCAAGGATAGAGATCTTCAAGGAACTCGATTAAAGCAGTTTAGAGAGGTTTTTTATGCATATGCGACGTATTTTGTTGGCATTTTCTTTGTCGGCTTCAGCTGCCTCGGTAGCGTTTGCAGATTTAGTCAATCTAAATCAAGAAAATGGTTCAACAGATCGTATCGAGCAATTGACACGGACTTTGGCACAGGGTGCATATACTCATCCAGATGATATCGATATCCCAGCGCAAACCAAATTAAATGTTCAACTGCGTGAGAAACCTGTTGAGCTTAACAATCGAACACTTGCTCAGAAGTATGCCAGTACTTCATCTAACAAAGCGGCAGCAAACAGCACTTACTCTTGGTTGATTTCCCATCCTTTACCTAATTCTCGCATAAGTTCAAGTTACGGCGGTCGTACCATGGGTGGCCGTGCTGAAAATCATTCAGGCCTTGATCTTGCTGCACCAAGCGGTACACCGATCTATGCTACTGGTCCCGGTATTGTGACCAAGTCAGGTTGGGGTACAGGTTATGGGCAATATGTTGAAATCAATCATGGCAACGGCTATTTAACACGTTATGCTCATGCTTCACGTCTTATTGCACGTGTGGGAGAACAGGTACAGGCAGGTGATCATATTGCCAACGTTGGCTGTACTGGCCGCTGTACCGGTCCACACTTGCATTATGAAGTTGTAAAAGACGGTCAACGTAAAAACCCATCTACTTATTTGGCCATGTTACCTTAAGTATAGACCTGAATTTCTATTAGGCTCTTTATACATAAGCATCTCTCCAATAAGCATTTCAAAGCGATTAAGCTAAGGCTCTTCAACTCACATTGAAGGGTTCTTCAGATAATCGCTTTTAAGTCTGATATTATCACCAACTATTATAATGATTGTATAATAAATCGCCTTTATTGGCTGTTTTTTGTTATGTAGTGTAATTATACGTCACCAATCATTTAGTTCCTAAATAGTACTGCCAAATCGCATTCAGCTAGGGCCATACCAGCTGAGGTCTCAAATATGGTACATATAGGCTATTAGATTAGGCTTTTAGGAACTGTAGATTATGGCGTTTTATGGTGATACAGACGCGCAAGAAACCCAGGAATGGCAAGATGCATTTGATTCGGTTTTGCAGCATATGGGCACTGAGCGTGCAGCATTTTTATTAGAAAAACTTTATCAACGCGCAATCGCAAAGCATGTTCCTATTCAGCGTTTAAATACTCCCTACTTAAATACGATTTCTGTTGAAGAACAGCCTGCCATGCCGGGTGATCAGGATATGGAGCGTCGTATTCGTGCGCTGATCCGTTGGAATGCTCTGGCAATGGTATTGCGTGCGAATAAAACCGGTGATGACCTCGGTGGTCACCTGGCGAGCTTTGCTTCTTCTGCGACCCTTTACGATGTCGGCTTTAACCACTTTTTCCGGGCCAACAGTGACCACTTTGGCGGTGACATGATCTATTACCAGGGCCATTGTGCACCGGGTATTTACGCGCGTTCATTTTTGGAAGGCCGTCTGACCGAAGAGCATCTGAATAATTTCCGTCGCGAAGTCGGCGGTAAAGGTCTGCCATCTTATCCGCATCCTTATCTGATGCCGGACTACTGGCAGTTCCCAACCGTATCGATGGGTCTGGGCCCAATCATGTCGATTTATCAGGCACATATTCAAAAGTACCTGATGAACCGTGGCCTGATCAAAGAAGAAGATCGTAAGGTTTGGGCGTATTTGGGTGATGGCGAGATGGACGAGCCGGAAAGCCTGGGTGCAATTTCTCTGGCAGGTCGCGAAAAGCTCGATAACCTGATCTGGGTGGTGAACTGTAACTTGCAACGTCTGGATGGTCCGGTACGTGGTAATGGCAAGATCATTCAGGAACTTGAGTCACTATTCCGCGGCGCAGGCTGGCGTGTGATTAAAGTTGTGTGGGGCCGTCATTGGGATCCACTACTGGATAAAGATAAATCCGGTGCACTGAAAGCAGTGATGGAAGAAGCCGTCGATGGCGATTTCCAGCGTTACCAGGTAAAAGGTGGTGCTTACGCACGTGAAAAGTTCTTCGGTAAATACCCAGAAGCCAAAGAGCTGGTGAAAGATTTAAGTGATGAAGATATTGATAATCTGAACCGCGGTGGCCACGACCCGTACAAAGTCTTTGCGGCTTATGCCGAAGCATGTACGGCCAAAGGTCAGCCGACCGTGATTCTGGCGAAAACCGTCAAAGGTTATGGTTTGTCCGAGGAAATCGAAGCAGTCAACAAAACTCACCAAATCAAGAAGATGCAGATTAATTCTTTGAAATATGTGCGCGACCGTTTCAATCTTCCTTTCACTGATGAACAGCTGGAAGAAGTGCCGTTCTATCGTCCTAGTGAAAATTCTCCTGAAATTAAATATATGAAGGCTCGTCGTGAAGCGCTGGGTGGTTATCTACCTGCACGTCGCAAAGACAGCGAGCAGTTGGCAATTCCTGAGCTGTCTGTATTTGATTCGGTCTTGGCGGGTTCGAACGGCAAAGAACAGTCCACCACGATGGTGATGGTGCGTTTAATCTCGGCACTTCTTAAAGAGAAAGCGATTAAAGATCGTGTTGTGCCAATCGTACCTGATGAAGCACGTACTTTCGGTCTGGAGGGCATGTTCCGTCAGTTGGGTATTTATGCCGCGCATGGCCAGAAATATACTCCGGAAGACCAAGAACAGCTGATGCATTACCGTGAAGCCAAAGACGGTCACATGTTGCAAGAAGGGATTAACGAAGCCGGTGCCATGAGTGCATGGGCGGCATTAGGCACCAGTTATTCAACCAATAACCTGCCAATGATTCCGATGTACATGTACTACTCGATGTTTGGTTTCCAGCGTATCGGTGATATTGCATGGGCTGCAGGTGATGCACAGGCACAAGGTTTCTTGCTGGGCGCAACAGCAGGCCGTACCACACTGAACGGTGAAGGCTTGCAGCATCAGGATGGTCATTCACATATCCTGGCCAGTACCATTCCAAACTGTGTCGCTTATGACCCATGTTTTGGTTATGAGTTGGCAGTGATCGTGCATGACGGTTTACGACGTATGTATGTGAATCAGGAACGTGTGTTCTATTACCTGACCGTAATGAACGAAAACTACGAACATCCTGAAATGCCAAAAGGTGTTGAAGAAGGTATCAAGCGCGGTATGTACCTGCTTGAAGAAGACGAGAAAGCTACCGTTCAGTTACTGGGCTCAGGTGTGATTCTGCGTGAAGTGATCAAGGCAGCGAAGATCCTGCGTGAGGAATACCAGATCCACTCGAATGTCTACAGTGTGACCAGCTTCAATGAACTGGCACGTGACGGCATGGCATGTGAAGAATACAACCGCTTGCATCCGCTGGCTGAAGACGTGAAAGAAGCATGGGTATCGAAACAGCTCTGTGGTACTGAAGGTATTGTGGTATCTGCAACCGATCACATGCGTGCCTATAGTGAACAGATTCGTGCTTATCTTCCGGATAACCGTCCATTCGTAGCACTGGGTACTGACGGTTATGGCCGTTCAGATACACGTGGCAACTTGCGCAGCTACTTTGGTGTTGATGCTGCACATATTGTAGTGGCCACCCTGAAAAAACTGGCAGATGAAGGTGAAGTTGATCCGCGCCTGGTGAAAGACGCGATCTCGACGTTTGAGCTGGATACCGATCGTCCGGTGGCTTGGGCACCGCAAGACACCCCATCTGTACATGCTGTTGCTGACTACAAAGAGGAGAACTAAGCATGCAAATTACGACTCCCGATATTGGTGTAGATCAGGCAACCGTGGCCGAAATTCTGGTCAAAGTCGGTGATACGATTGCGATTGATGACAGCATCGTGTTGCTTGAATCCGATAAAGCCTCTGTTGAAGTGCCCAGCACTTCAGCAGGGGTGGTGAAAAGCATTCTGGTCAGTCAGGGTGATGAAGTGACTGAAGGCGCGGTACTGATTGAACTGCAAGCTGAAGATGGCAGTACGGATGTGGTCGAGCCACAGCAAGCAGATGCCTCACAAAAAACCTCAGAAAATACACCTACGTCTTTGCCTGATCAGGAAATCATGCAAGAACTGGCATCACATCAGCCAAAAGTTTCTGCTGCGCCTGAGGCTCAAGCAAGTTCACAAGTGGTCGATGTTCAAGTCCCCGATATTGGTGTAGAGAAAGCCACTGTCGGTGAAATTTTGGTCTCTGTCGGTGATGAAATCGAGGTGGATCAAAGCATCGTGGTGGTGGAATCGGACAAGGCGACTGTTGAAGTGCCAAGTACGGTTGCAGGTACGGTGGAATCCATCGACATTAAAGAAGGCGACACGATTAAAGAAGGTGTGGTGATTCTAAAAGTGAAAACTTCAGGATCGACCCCGACTGTTGCAGCAGAAGCGCCAAAAGCTGAAGCTGCGCCAGTTCAAGATGCTAAAGCGGAGCCAGTGGCTCAAGCTGCAGCAGCACCTGCGGGTGATGTTGAAGTGATGGTGCCTGATCTGGGTGTAGACAAAGCAGCTGTGGCTGAAATTCTGGTTTCTGTCGGTGATACGGTTGAAAAAGACCAGAGCATCATCGTGGTGGAATCAGACAAAGCCACGGTTGAAGTGCCAAGCACAACTGCTGGGGTGATCAAGGCGATTCATGTTGAGCTGGGACAAAATGTCTCTGAAGGCATTGCACTGATGACAATTCAAGCTGAAGCGCAAGCAGAGGCTGCACCTGTTGCGGCTAAAGCGGAAGCACCGAAAGCAGCTGTTGCACCAGTAGAGACCACCAAAGCAGCACCTGCGGCATCTTCTACTCCAGCGGTGGCGACCTCTGACAATGCCGACAAGCTGACGAAAGAGCAGAATGTCGCCAACTCGAAAGTCTATGCCGGCCCTGCTGTACGTAAACTGGCACGTGAACTGGGCGTAGTATTGTCAGAAGTTCAGGCTTCAGGTTCCAATGCCCGGGTGATGAAAGAAGATCTGAAGGCTTATGTCAAAGCGCGCCTGACTGCGCCGCAGGCTGCTCCTGTAGCCGCTGCTGTTCAAGCCGCAGGTCTACCAAAATTGCCAGACTTTAGTGCTTTTGGTGGTGTGGAAGAAAAAGCCTTGACGCGTTTGCAACAAGTGTCTATTCCGCAGTTGTCGCTGAATAATTTCATTCCGCAAGTGACCCAGTTTGATGCAGCCGATATTACTGAACTGGAAGCGTGGCGTAATGAGCTGAAAGGCAACTTCAAGAAAGAAGGCCTGAGCCTGACCATTATGGCCTTCATCATCAAAGCAGTTGCGCACTTGTTAAAAGAAGAGCGCGAGTTTGCTGGTCACTTGGCCGATGATGGCAAGTCAGTCCTGCTACGTAACGAGATCCATATGGGGATCGCGGTGGCAACGCCAGATGGTTTAACGGTTCCGGTATTGCGTCATCCCGATCAGAAGTCGATTAAACAGATTGCCACTGAGCTGGGAAGCTTGGGTCAAAAAGCGCGTGACAAGAAATTGTCGCCGAAAGATCTGCAAGGGGCGAACTTTACCATTACCAGCCTGGGCTCAATTGGTGGTACGGCATTTACGCCACTGGTGAACTGGCCGCAAGTGGCAATTCTGGGAATTTCACCTGCCACCATGCAACCGGTCTGGAATGGTGAAGGTTTTGATCCACGCTTGATGCTACCATTGTCTTTGTCATACGATCACCGTGTGATTAATGGTGCAGATGCTGCGCGTTTCACCAACAAGCTGACCCAGCTGCTCAAAGATATCCGTACTTTATTGATTTAATCTGATCAGATTATTTCAATCATAGACCCTGCTTCGGCGGGGTTTATTTTTGCCACATTGAAAAATAATGGATTTGATTCTATACTTGGCGCACTTCATTGGGGAGTAGCCGCCTTTTGCGCAAAGCAGAAGGGTGATGGTCAACATATTTGTCCTGAACCGGACATGGTCATCATAGCAAAAAACCAAATGAGCTTCTCGAAGCTTTCTTTTGTTGGCAAGACCTTTGATTTACCACTCTGCAGATTTTGGCTAGCAGGAGCGGTGAGTCATTGGTATTGGATGCTAGCCAGAGAAAGACCTCATGTATGAATTCTTACTGTCGACCGCAATTGTGGCACTGGCTGAAATGGGTGACAAAACCCAACTGCTGGCTTTGCTGCTTGCCGCACGTTTTCGCAAACCCGTTCCTATTTTAGTTGCTATTTTATTGGCGACGCTGATTAACCATGGCCTTTCTGCGGTATTGGGACAATGGATCACCACGGTGATTGGGCCGGAAGTGTTGCTGTGGATTGTGTCGATTGGTTTTATTGCGATGGCGGCCTGGATGCTGATTCCGGATGAACTCGGAGATGAAAATGCCAGTATCAATAAATGGCAAAAATTCGGGGTATTTGCTGCGACCTTCATTTTGTTCTTTCTGGCAGAAATTGGCGATAAAACCCAGATTGCCACAGTCGCGCTGGCAGCACGTTTCGATAGTATATTCTGGGTGATGCTCGGTACCACTTTGGGGATGATGCTGGCCAATGCACCTGCGGTATTTCTAGGAGATAAACTGGCGAACAGGCTGCCGATCAGCCTGATTCATAAAATTGGCGCGGCCATTTTCCTGGTGATTGGTGTCGCCACTCTGCTTCAATATTATTTATTTTAAAAATACAGTAATAATTGCATGAATCCTGAGCTAAAAACTCAGGATTTTTTATGCCTAAAATAAGCTTAAAACTTTGATAAGTAGTGTGATATGGCCAGTTTTATTGATTGTAAGTTCAACTAAATACTTATATGTTATATGGGTATAAAACAGCACTTTTAAATTTAAATCGGGGAATATATACATGGTTTTTGAACGCACCACATCGCAGGTCCTGTTTGATGACGGGACACATAAATGCATCAGTTTTACCAGTCTGGTCAAAGGTGAAGGCGTTCAGGCAAACCAGTTTTTAATCATTGATAACGAGCGGGCGGCGGTACTCGATCCGGGTGGTGATCTCACCTATGTTCCGCTAACCATGGAACTGAATAAATACACCCGGTTGACCAATCTGGATTATGTCATGGCTTCGCATCAGGATCCTGACATCATTACTTCGATGCCACGCTGGCTGGTATATACCGATGCCAAAGTGGTGGCTTCCAAGCTCTGGGCGCGTTTTTTGCCACATTTAAACTCGGCCTTTATGAGTGACCGGATGAAAGGCAACTGGCTGGATCGGCTGGTCGAGCTCCCGGATCACGGCCAGATCATTCCCCTGGGCAATGCCAATATCGTGGCGGTGCCAGCGCATTTTCTGCATTCGGTGGGCAATTTCCAGTTTTATGATCCGATTGCCAAGATCCTGTTTTCGGGAGATATGGGTGCATCGATGGTCGATGATGCTGCCAAACCATTGGAAAACTTTGCTGCGCATATCCCAAAAATGAAAAGCTTTCATCAGCGTTATATGTGCAATAACAAGGTGATTCGTCTTTGGGTGAACATGGTGCGGGGCATGGATATCGAGATGATTGTGCCGCAGCATGGCACGCCTTTTATGGGTAAAGAGCAGATCACCCAGTTTCTGGACTGGATTGAAACGCTGCAATGTGGCACCGACCTGATGGACGAAACTGTTTTTACCTGTCCTGAATAGTTCACAGAAAAATAAAATTTTTCTTGTGTAGAAAAACAACATTTTTTATATTTCTTCTCCAAAAAACTTTTTTTTGATCATGAGAACTTATAAGAAATGTTATCTCAAGTTCCAACACCAGATGCATGTTTAAGCTGCGGGGCGTGCTGCGCCTATTTCAGGGTTTCGTTTTACTGGGCTGAAGGGATTCATATGCCTGAGCATTATACGGAACCTGTAACAGCAGTTTATTCATGTATGGCTGGAACCAATCAAAAAAATCCACGCTGTATTGCACTGGATGGCACCATTGGCCAGCAGGTCAGTTGCGGTATGTACGAGCTGCGCAGTTCATCCTGCAAAGAAGTACAGATCGCCGATGATCAATGCAATAAAGCCCGTTTGGCACATAATATGTTGCCTTTTATTCAGATTGAAAATGATGAAGCTGACAATGATGACAGTTTTGAATACGTCAGCTAAATCGACCCAAAGCAGAGTTTAGGCTCTGCTTTTTAGCTTTTCAAAGTATCGGGATTGAGTTCAAGCATCAGACTACTGTGGTCAGTTCTTTTCTGATGTCGTAGTTCTCAAATTGATTCACTGGAAAAAATCCAGCCCTCAAAACTATTTTAATGCAAAAATAATTTTGCAATTGCAATGAAATTTAAGTCGATATTTGTTTATAATAGTGCACGGAAATTACCAGTGAGACTGTTATGTTGACCATCGTTCAAGACGCGTTAACCTTCGATGATGTCCTATTACTCCCTGCCTATTCTACTGTTCTCCCAAAAGATGTCTCTCTAAAGACACGCCTGACCCGTGGCATTAACCTGAATATTCCTCTTGTGTCTGCAGCGATGGATACGGTGACTGAGTCCCGTATGGCAATTGCAATGGCGCAAAACGGTGGTATCGGTATTTTGCACAAGAACATGGATATCGCTGTTCAGGCTGCAGAAGTGCGCCGTGTGAAAAAATTCGAAGCGGGTATGGTCAAAGACCCGATTACAGTTACTCCTGAAACCACAGTACGTGAATTGATTGCTTTGACTCAAGCCAACAATATCAGTGGTGTACCAGTGGTGAAAGATGGCAAAGTGGTCGGTATTGTCACCGGTCGCGATACACGCTTTGAAACCAATCTTGAGCAGCCAGTCAGCAACATCATGACTGGTCAGGATCGTCTGGTAACAGTTCGCGAAGGCGAATCGAAAGAAAATATCCAAGCCTTATTACAGCAGCACCGTATTGAAAAAGTATTGGTGGTGAATGATCAGCAAGAGCTGAAAGGCTTGATTACGGTGACAGATTTCCGTAAAGCTGAACTTTATCCAAACAGCTGTAAAGATGATTTAGGTCGTCTACGTGTCGGTGCTGCAGTCGGTACCGGTGCAGAAACTCCAAGCCGTGTTGAAGCGCTGGTTGAAGCCGGTGTCGATGTGATTGTTGTCGATACAGCACATGGTCATTCTGCGGGTGTGATCGAGCGCGTACGTTGGGTGAAAGCCAACTATCCACAAGTTCAGGTGATTGGCGGTAACATCGCAACTGGCGATGCTGCATTGGCCTTACTTGATGCAGGTGCGGATGCGGTTAAAGTCGGGATTGGTCCGGGTTCAATCTGTACCACACGTATTGTGGCCGGTATTGGTATGCCGCAAATTTCTGCAATCGATTCTGTGGCCAATGCGCTGAAAGATCAGATTCCTTTGATCGCGGATGGTGGTATCCGTTTCTCTGGCGATATGGCCAAAGCGATTGGTGCGGGTGCAAGTACCATTATGGTCGGTTCATTGATGGCCGGTACTGAAGAAGCACCGGGCGAAGTTGAATTCTTCCAAGGCCGTTACTACAAAGCCTACCGCGGTATGGGTTCGTTGGGTGCCATGGCGGGTGCAACCGGTTCGGCTGACCGTTACTTCCAGGACTCTAAAGCCGGTGCCGAGAAACTGGTTCCTGAAGGCATTGAAGGTCGCGTACCGTACAAAGGTCCAATGGGCAATATCGTGCATCAGATGATGGGCGGCCTACGTTCTTCGATGGGTTATACCGGTTCTGCCGTGATTGAAGACCTGCGTCAAAATGCCAAGTTTGTGAAAATCACTTCTGCCGGTATGTCGGAATCACATGTGCATGATGTGACCATTACCAAAGAAGCACCCAACTATCGCGTGGGTTAATCTCCTGTGATTTAAAATTTTTAAAAGCCGTCATGCAAATGACGGCTTTTTTATTTTGGTGTAAAGTGTGGCACAGGGAAAAAATGGGTGAGATCAATCATCCGCTAAGAAGTGAGATAAAGATGAGTTATTTTGGTACGGATGGTATTCGTGGAAAGTTTGGCGAATTGCCGATTACCCCTGAGTTTGCCCTGAAATTGGGGTTTGCAGCCGGTAAGGTTTTAAAGCGTCATAGTAAAAAAGCCAAGCCCTTGGTGGTTTTGGGTAAAGATACCCGTTTGTCTGGCTATATCCTGGAAGCCGCCTTGCAGGCAGGTTTAAATGCGGCTGGCGTCTATGTTCATCTTTTAGGCCCACTGCCAACACCGGCGATTGCCCATTTGACCCGCGCCTTGCATGCCAGCCTGGGAATTGTAATTTCTGCTTCGCATAATCCGTATTTCGATAACGGTATTAAGTTTTTCTCGGCGGAAGGCAAGAAATTACCGGATGCCTTGCAAGAAGAAATCAATCAGGAACTCGAACAAGATTTCATCATTGAAGATACCGCGAGCCTGGGTAAAAGTATCCGGGTCAAAGATGCCAATGGTCGCTATATTGAATTCTGTAAATCGACTTTCCCCTATCATCTGGACTTGAATGAACTCACCATTGTGGTGGATTGTGCCAATGGTGCCGCCTATAACGTCGGGCCTGCTGTGTTCCGTGAGCTGGGCGCACGTGTGATTGCCATTCATAATGAACCGACCGGGTTAAATATCAATAAAGACTGTGGTTCGACTCATCCTGAAAGCTTGCAACAAGCCGTGATCCAGCATCAGGCCGACTTAGGTGTTGCTTTTGATGGCGATGCCGACCGTGTAGTTCTGGTGGATAAGTCTGGAAAGCTGATTGATGGCGACCATATTCTGTATATTCTTGCCACGCAAAGCTCGAAAAAGCCGGCAGGTATCGTCGGTACCTTAATGAGCAATATGGCATTGGAACTGGCACTGGAAAAAGCTCAAGTGCCATTATTACGTGCCAAAGTCGGCGACCGTTATGTGTTGCAAGGTCTGGAAGAAAACGGCTGGACGATTGGTGGTGAGCCTTCTGGGCATATTCTGACCTTGGACAAGAGCACCACCGGTGATGCGATTATTGCCGCCTTGCAAGTGCTGACAGTCATGGTTGAACAGAAGAAAGCCCTGCATGAGCTGGTGGCTGATTTTC
The DNA here is from genome assembly GCF_013419135.1 of Acinetobacter sp. YH12100. Classification (NCBI taxonomy): domain Bacteria; kingdom Pseudomonadati; phylum Pseudomonadota; class Gammaproteobacteria; order Moraxellales; family Moraxellaceae; genus Acinetobacter; species Acinetobacter sp. YH12100. The sequence goes on from NZ_VPAQ01000013.1 coordinate 103,828, forward strand.
AACTGTTGCCAAATGTCCTGGTCAATGTGCGTTTAGATGCCATGTTTGATCCTTATTCAGTACCGGCCTTGGCCGCTGAATTTGAAAAAGCCGAACAGCAGCTTAAAGGGCGTGGCCGCTTGTTGATTCGTAAATCAGGCACTGAACCGGTGATTCGTGTCATGGTGGAAGGCGAAGATTTAAGTGAAGTGACTGCACTGGCAAATTCATTAGCTGATGCTGTACGTGCCAATGCCGCTTAGAGGAAGAAAGAATGAGTGATCTGATCAAAGATCTGAGTGAGCTACGCCTGAATTATCAGAAAGGCGAGCTGCAAGAACAGCAGGTCAACCCGAATCCGCATATGCAGTTCTTGCAATGGTTTAACCATGCACTAGAAGCGAAGCTGCATGAACCCTATGCCATGTCATTAGCAACGGCGGATGCTCAAGGTCGTCCGCATGTGCGTACAGTATTACTGCGCGGGGCGACTGAAGCAGGCTATGATTTCTATACCAATTATGACAGCCAAAAAGGTTTGGATCTGGCCGAAAATCCGTATGCTGAATTATTGTTCTATTGGCAGGATCAGGAACGTCAGATTCGGGTGAGTGGTAAAGTCATCAAGATTTCTGAACGGGAGTCGACTGATTACTATCATAAACGCCCACGTGACAGCCAGATTGCTGCGCATATCAGCACCCCGCAAAGTGGGGTAATTGCCAGCCGTGAAGAGCTGCAACAGCGTTTCTGGGATTTGCATAATCAGGTGGCGAATCAGCAACAGCTGGATAAACCGGAGTTTTGGGGCGGTTATCGTCTCGAACCCGATTATTATGAATTCTGGCAGGGCCGTCCGAACCGTCTGCATGATCGTTTAAGCTATGAGAAAATTGACGGTGCATGGCAATTGCAACGCTTGATGCCTTGATTATGCCAAAAATCATGCCAAAACTTGACATCAAACAGCGCCCCTTTCTGACCCGTCCTGAAAATTTTCAGGGTGTTCCAGCGTTTGTGGCTGAAATTCTGGCCCGTCGCGGGGTGGAGTCCGAGCAGGAACTTGAGCTTAAACTCAAGCATCTGCTGGCACCGACCATGAAAGGCCTGACGGATGCGATTCAGTTGATCGATCAGGCAATTGATCGTGGCCAGAAAATCGTGATTGTCGGCGATTACGATGCCGATGGTGCAACCAGTACTGCACTCATGGTGCTGGCTCTACGTGATATGGGCGCCAAGGTCGAGTATCTGGTACCAGACCGTTTTAAGTATGGCTATGGTCTGACTGCTGCCATTGCCGATCTGGCTTTCGTCAATTTCACGCCTGATCTGCTGATTACCGTGGACAATGGTATTTCCAGCCATGCAGGAGTGAAACAGGCGCAAGATCATGGTATGCAGGTGATTATTACCGATCATCACCTGACCACCAAGCCGACACCTGAAGCCGAAGCGGTGGTCAATCCGAATCAGCTGGGTTGTGATTTCCCCAGCAAAGCCTTGGCCGGGGTCGGGGTGGCGTTTTATGTGCTGGCCAATCTGTCGACCCATCGCAAAAAACTTGGAAAATCGACCACTCAAATTATTCATTATCTTGATCTGGTGGCACTCGGTACTTATGCCGATGTCGCCAGTCTGGACTATAACAACCGGATTCTGGTCGATGCGGGCCTGAAACGGATTCAGCAAGGGCAGTGCCGCGCAGGGATCAGTGCGCTACTGGATATTGCAAAACGTGATCCGGCAGGTCTAAAAGCACAAGATCTTGGTTTTGTCTTAGGGCCGCGAATTAATGCAGCCGGACGGATGGAAACCATGGACATCGGGATCGAGTGTCTATTGGCACCGGATCTGGCCACGGCTTATCCATTGGCTGAACAGCTGAATCAACTGAATGTTGAACGCCGTCAGGTCGAAGCTAAAATCAAGCAGGACGCTTTAAACGAACTTGAGAAAATCCAGCTAGACGAAACTGAATTGCCGGCTGCATTAATCATGTTTGAACAGCATTGGCATCAAGGTGTCATTGGTATTGTGGCGGGGCGTTTAAAAGAGCAGTTTCATCGTCCGAGTATTGTCTTTGCCGCAGATGAAGATGGGAGACATATCAAGGGTTCGGCGCGTTCGACTGAAGGGATTCATATCCGTGATGCGATTGAACAGGTGGCGGAGCAATATCCACATTTAGTCAGTCATTTTGGCGGGCATGCAGCAGCAGCGGGTTTAACCCTGAAAAAAGAAAATTTTGCTGAATTTAAGCAGGTCTTTGAAGCGCTGATTGCTACGATGGACGCGGATTTATTCACTGCGACTTTATGGACGGATGGGGAGCTATCCGCTTCGGCTTTCCAGATCGAAACAGTCGATATCCTGCAACATTTAAGTCCGTGGGGGCAAAAATTCCCTCCACCTATTTTTGAAGGGATCTTCAAGATTATGGACTATCGTTGGCTCAAAGATGTACATCTTAAATTACGCGTGGCTTTGGAAAATGGGCAGGTGATTGATGCGATCGCCTTCAATGCAGCCGATAAATATGAATTTGATCCGATGAAAGATACACGCTTGGTGTATGAGCTGGATAAAAATGTCTTTAATGGCAATGTCAGCCTGCAAATGCGGATTATCCATTTAGAACAATAGGCCATAAAAAACCGCTCGAGTGAGCGGTTTTTTGACTTTTAATCGGAATGATTAGAAGCGGTATGCACCACGTACGCCGAAAACATTACCTGCATCAGCAAAATCAATAGAACCTTCTAGGCTAACTTGCTGATTAAAGAATTTCTTCGCACGAATAGTGAATACATCACTATTTTCTAGGTCAGAATCAGAGAATCCTAGACCAACACTGAAAGTTTTATCGAGGTATAAGTCCGCACCTAGGTTATATGCATCTAGATCACCGAAGCTTGCACCGCCTTCAAAATTCATGTCGTAAGCACCAACTTGGCTTACATATTTTGCACGTAAAGTTGGATCGACATCATCGCCTGCATCATTGTCATAACCTGCCAAGCCAACAGCAACCAATAGACCAGGAACAGGTAAATAACCTAGTTCTGCTGAGTACAGAGTTGTATCATCATCACCAATTGGCGTATCAGTAGATGATTGACCAATATTACCACTTACATAAAAATCTGAATTTGGAACAAAATATTCAACACCTACATTAAATGTAGTGACATCAAATAAATCGTAATCAATATAAGAAACTGCTGCATTGATATTGCTTGCACGATTTAAAAATGCTGCTTCATTAAGAGGCGAGTTTTTAACTTGAACTGGATTGAAGTAGTAAGTCCCATCAATTGCAAAACCAGTAGAAGTATCTCCATTATCTGGATCAACAAGAGCAATAGTACCCCCTACTTCAGCTTGATAAGCGTGAGCGGTTCCTAGGCTAGCAATAAGTGCTGTAGCAAGAGTAAGTTTCTTAAGCATTTAAATTTCTCTCTTTGTTATAAAAATATGACTGTATTATTAACAGTTGTAACAAATTGTACAGTTTATATTCGCCGAGTCAATGTGCAAAAAATACCTAAATGCTGGTTAAGAGTGCAATAAAAAAACCCATCCGAGGATGGGTTTTTTATAAATGACTAATCTGTGGTTTTAGATTAGAAGCGGTATTTCGCTGCTACACCAAAAGTATTATAGTCATTGTTGAACTGTTCACCAAAGCCGACACGGCCTTCCAGGCTCACTTGCTGGTTAATGAACTTACGTGCATTGATACCGAATTCGCTGCGATCCGTAATATCATTGTTGTGATAATCAGCACCGACACTGAAGGTTTTGTCAATGAAATAATCTGCTGCCAGATTGTATTCATCTAGATCACCAAAAGCTGCACCTGCTTCCAGGTTGATATCTTTACCATTACTAAGTGTAGTCACGTATTTGGCGCGAAGTGTTGGATCTACACCATCATCATTGTCGTTATCCCAACCTTTTACACCCGCCGCAATCAATAGACCTGGAGCTGGTAAATAACCAACTTCTACACCGTAAGTAGTTAAATCGTTATCAATCTCATCATTATCTTGCAGATCATGACCATTCACGTTACCGCTCAGGTAAAAGTCAGAATTCGGTACGAAATACTCTGCACCTACGCCATAACGATGCGCTTCACTGTCACCAATCTCATTATATTGATAGTGAGCATTTACGTTACTGGCACGATCAAGGAAAGCTGCCTCTGCTAATGGTGCATTACGTGTTTGAACTGGATTGAAGTAATATGTACCATCAACACCGAAAGAGCCACTGGTTCCACCGTTATCAGGATCAAATACGCCTGCTGATGCACCAATTTCTGCCTGGTAAGCATGTGCTGCTGTACCTGTCATTGCTATTGCTGAAAGTAGTGCCGAAGCAATCGCTAATTTTTTCATGGTTACTACCCCTCAAATCTTTAGTTAAAAACATTACACTTTTTGTTACAACTTTCAGTCTAGAGCAATTTCAAAGATCGTCAATCAAAGGAAAGTTACAGCAATGTGAATAGCGTAATCTTATGTAATCTTTTCTAAATAAGTAACTGAATAATAAAATTAAATTTATAATGTAGTGTTTTATTAAAACTGTGTAGATATTGTGGAATGTATTGAATTTGCTGATTTTTTATTCAATTTGGTAGGTTTTTTTAGACGATAAAATTAAGTGAAAAAGTATATTTTGATAATGAATGCGAGACGTGAAATCCGATCAAGCTTCAGATCAAAACGACATTTAATAACCGATTCAATTGTCAAAAATTTTCTGACGAAAACATAACTCTAAATTGGGATGACATTCGAGCTTTGGACTGGATCCATCACACTGAAATAGCAGAAATAGACTGTGCTATAATATGGGGCTAAATAATTTGTGCCTAATTTTGATTGAGAGTAATTCACGTGGAAATTAATCCGTATCTAAACCAATTAAAAGACTTAAACGAACGTGGTCAAACACTACGGGGGTATCTTTGACTACGATCTGAAAAAAGAGCGTTTAGAAGAAGTCCTGCGTGAATTAGAAGATCCCACCATCTGGAATGACCAGAGTCGTGCCCAGGCCATGGCCAAAGAAAAAGGCGAACTTGAGAACGTATTAAATGTGCTGGATGGTTTGACCACACAGCTTGAAGATGCGCAGGCCTTGCTTGATCTGGCAGTGGAAGCGGATGATGAAGGCTTACTGGAAGATGTACAGGCTGAACTGACTACAGCTGAAGAAGAACTGGCTAAACTTGAATTCCGTCGTATGTTCAACAATCCGATGGATCCTAATCCTTGTTATTTAGAAATTCAGGCCGGTTCGGGTGGTACTGAAGCGCAGGACTGGGCATCCATGCTCATGCGGATGTACCTGCGCTGGATTGAACGCCATGGCTTTAAAGCAGAAATCATGGAAGAATCGGACGGCGATGTCGCAGGGCTTAAATCAGCGACGATTCGTGTAGACGGTGAATATGCCTATGGCTGGTTACGTACCGAGTCAGGCGTACATCGTTTAGTGCGTAAATCGCCATTTGACTCGGGCAACCGTCGTCATACCTCATTCTCGGCTGTGTTTGTTTCGCCTGAAGTCGATGACAATATTGAGATCGAAATTAATCCGGCAGATGTGCGTACCGATACCTATCGTGCATCGGGTGCCGGTGGTCAGCATATTAACAAAACGGATTCTGCGGTTCGTTTAACGCATGCACCGACCGGGATTGTAGTGGCCTGTCAGAACCAGCGTTCACAGCATGCCAACCGCGACCATGCCTGGAAGCAGTTACGCGCCAAACTTTATGAACGTGAAATGCAAATTCGTAATGATGCTGCAAAAGCGCTGGAAGATACTAAGTCTGATATCGGCTGGGGAAGCCAGATTCGTTCATACGTTCTGGATGATTCACGTATTAAAGACTTACGTACCAGTGTCGAAAGTTCCAATACCGGCGCGGTTCTGGATGGCGATCTGGATAAATTTATCGAAGCAAGCTTGAAACAGGGCTTGTAAGAAATTGTTTAAATAGCTGGCGTAACCAAGTTAGTACAGACTGTGACTCTTATATCTAAATTTATCGATATATAAATCGATAAAATGCGATATAATCGGTTTAGATGCTGAAACAAATTTTGTTACGCTACAGATTGTGATGTACCTATGGATCTTGATCTAATTTTTAAAGCCTTAGCCAATCCGATACGCCGGCAGATTCTGGAATGGTTGAAATCGCCAGAACAATATCTGTCTGTGGAAGAGTGTGGCGGCTTTCAACGCGGGGTCTGTGCAGGGCAGATTGAAAAGTTAGGACAAGTCTCTCAGTCCACCATGTCCAATCATTTGTCTGTCTTGCAGCAGGCCGGTTTAATCACCGCGACCAAGCACGGACAATGGTCTTATTTCTCGCGTAATGAAGCTTTGATTCAGCAATATATCGACTATATGCAACAACACCTTTAATCCAACAGGTGGGAGTACCGATGGCTGAATTAAATTCTCCTTTAACGCTTGGCGCGTTAGAACTTAAAAACCGTGTCATCATGGCGCCGCTTACGCGTAGTCGTGCAACTGACGACCGCGTACCAACGCCAATGATGGCCGAATATTATGCACAACGTGCAAGTGCCGGTTTAATCATTTCTGAAGCCACGGTGATTTCTGAAGAAGCCAATGGTTACCGCAATACTCCGGGGCTGTTTACTGATGCGCAGGTAGCAGGCTGGCAGCAGGTGACTCAAGCGGTACATGACCAAGGTGGCCTGATTGTGGCGCAGCTGTGGCATGTGGGCCGTGTGTCTGATCCAGAACTGTTAAATGGTGAAACGCCAGTATCGGCGAGCAGTGTACAACAGGCCGGTCATGTCAGTTTATTGCGTCCAAAACGTCCTTATGTGTTGCCGCGTGCGCTGGAAATTTCAGAAATTCATACCATTACCGAACAATATAAACAGGCGGCAATTCGCGCCAAAGCTGCCGGTTTTGATGGGGTTGAATTACATGCAGCCAATGGTTATCTGATTGACCAGTTCCTGCAAACCAAGACCAACCAGCGTGAAGATGAATACGGGGGGTCAGTCGAAAACCGTGCCCGTTTCCTGCTGGAAGTCATGGATGCACTGATTGATGTCTGGGGTGCAGACCGTGTCGGAATTCATTTGGCACCGCGTGGCGATGAACACGATATGGGCGACAATGATCCACGTGAAACCTTCGGTTATGTCATGGAACAGTTGGGCAAGCGCCAGATCGCGTTCTTCTTTACCCGTGAATATCTGGCGGAAGACAGTATCTCGGAGTATATGAAACAGCGCTCAAATGGCGTGCCGTATATGGCCAATATGCGTTTAAGTCGTGACGATGCGATTGAATTGCTGGCTTCAGGCAAAGCAGATGCGGTAGCTTTTGGTAAGGCTTATATTGCCAATCCGGATTTATACGAGCGTCTGCTCGAAGATGCACCGCTGAATGAACTGAAGCTGGAAAATATGATCGGAACCAATGTCGCAGAAGGCTATATTGATTATCCGACATTGGCTGAAGCAGACGCTTTAACTACTGTAGAATAATCTAAAAATGAGCCACATCGATTAACATGTCGATGTGGCTCTGTTATATTTTGTCGATTGAATCTGTTTCGAGGCGCATTTGGCTACTCCATTTTGGTATAACGCAGCGTTAGCTCTGATTAAACCCTTATATCAATCGCGTATTCGTAAACGTGCGACCGATCCTGAACAATTACAACAAGAACTGACAGAACGTTTCGGCCCATTTCAGCCGCCCAAAAATCTGCATGCCATCTGGTTTCATGTGGTCTCGGTCGGTGAGACCAATGCTGCCCAGCCTCTCATCGAACATTATTTAAAATCGGGTCATCCGGTACTGGTCACCAATACCACCAAAACCGGTCAGGCACGGGCCAAATCACTTTTTTTAAAAACACCTTATCTGGATTTATTTCAAGCCGTCTATTTACCCGCTGATCAGAAAGTACTGATCCGTGATTTTTATCAGCAGTATCAGCCAAAACTGTTATTGCTGATGGAAACCGAGCTTTGGCCGAATCTGCTGGATCAGGCACCAGAATTTGATGTAGCCACGATTTTGTTAAATGCGCGTCTTTCGGAAAAGTCGGCCAAGGGCTATGCCAGGGTTAAAGGTCTGACCCGGAGCATGCTACAGCAGTTAAGTCAGCTTTTGGCACAGGATACTGCCACCCAGCAGCGTTATATCGAGTTGGGAATCACCGCCGAAAAAACCCAGGTTTTGGGCAATATCAAATTTGATATTACTGCACCACAAAGTTTTGTAGAACATGCTGCAAACTTGAAGCAAGCATGGCAACTGGCAGGTCGCAAAATTATGATACTGGCCAGTACCCATGCGCCTGAAGAAAAAGACATTCTAAGCGCTTTAAAATCGGCTTTAGATAGCAACCCAAAACTTTTATGTATCGTCGTACCCCGTCATCCGGAACGTTTTGATGAGGTGTTTCAGGCTGCACAGAGTTTAAATTTAATAACTCAGCGCCGTAGTTTGGCCCAGAACATTGAAGCAGATACCCAGGTTTATCTGGCGGACTCGATGGGGGAAATGTGGCTCTGGTATGCTTTGAGTCAGGCCTGTTATGTCGGTGGCTCGCTGAATGAGCCGGGTGGCGGGCATAATATTCTGGAGCCGATTGCTTTGAATGTATCGACTGTTTTAGGCAAAAACTATTTTAATTTTCAGACCATTGTCGATGAATTCGTTCAAGCAGATGCAGTAGAAGTTGTGCAGGATGCGCAGCAGGCGGCAGAGGTATTGCTGGAACTTTTGCAAGATCAAATCAAGGCACAACGTTTAAATACAGCAGCGCAGAGAATTATGCAGTTAAATACGGGATCGCTTGCCAAGCATATTCAGGTGATTGATCAGTATCTTTAATTGATATTGATAAGTAACAGATATTGGATTTACCAAGACGGCAAGGATGCCGTCGTTAGGCTGTGTGGATTGAAGTTTTTTCAATATTTCTAAGCTGGCTTATCTAGCCTACTTTTCAAAGATGAAAAGTAGCAAAAATCTTTTGTATCACTGAAGGGATGTCCTTATCCCTCAGGGATACGCGCGACATCCATGTCGCCACCCTCTAGCGGATAGAGGTCATTCAACAGTTCTTCGGTATAAAATCTTCTATGAATATTGTCCTGCTTGACCATCGACAAACACAATCGGATCTCTGGACGATTTCATCGAAACGTCAACTGGAACATTTACAGCAGCATGTGCAGATTCAAGTTGGAGATACCTTAAAAGTAGGGGTGCTGGAAGGTCAGCGTTATCTCACCGAGATTGTCGAGATTTCTGAAAAAGCAGTGCGACTAAAACCGCTTCAAGAGGATGCTGTTCCAAAAAAATTACCGGTGACCCTGATTGTGGCCTTGCCACGGCCGAAAGTGCTGCGCCGTTTGATCATGGACAGTGTCACCTTGGGCGTGGAAAAAATCATTTTACTGCATAGTTATCGCGTCGATAAAAGCTACTGGCAAACCCCATTTTTACAGCAGTTAAATCATTATATCGAGCTGGGACTGGAACAGGCCGGGGATACAATAGCTCCGAAAATCGAGCTGTATAAACGTTTTAAGCCTTTTGTTGAAGATATCTTGCCGGACTTGATTACGGCTGACCGACCCGCTTATGTGGCACATCCTTATGCCGAACAATCCATGCCTTTTGCGATTCCGCATCCTTGTACGATGATCATCGGCCCGGAAGGCGGATTCATTCCGTATGAAGTAGATTTATTGGTTAAAAGCGGCTGTCAGGCTGTGAGTCTGGGCAACCGTATTCTCCGCACTGAAACCGTGATTCCCTATGTCCTAGGTCGTCTGTTTAGCACGAGCTGAGGCATCTTCATTGCCTTCGCCGCGATAGACTTTGACTTCCTGTACCGGATAAGGAATTGAAATATGATGTTCGGCAAACGCCTGAATCACGCGTTCCTGCACCGCACTGATCGAGGTTCCTGTGCCTGTCTCAGTGGTATCGACCCACCAGAGCGCTTTTAAGGTAATGGAAAAATCAGCCAGCGCCGTGACATTGACACTAAAGCCCGGCTGACTGAGGATGGTCGGGTCTTTATCTAAAATGGCGGTAATCAGGTCTTTGGCTTTCTGGATATCATCTTCATAGCCAATGCCCACTACAAACTCACAGCGACGGCGGGTATAGGCCGTGTTTACCGTCACGGCACTGGTATAGACCGTGGCATTGGGAATCACGATACGGCGGCCATCCGGTGAACGCAAAAAGGTCGCACGAATCTGGATATCTTCGACTGTACCTTCCATGCCATTGACGATAATATCATCGCCAATCTTGAATGGTTCACCGAGTAAAATCAGCACACCAGAAAGCAGGTTCTGGAAAATATCCTTGAAGGCAAAACCAATGGCGACTGAACCAATCCCGAGGGCACTCATGAGCTGACCCGGGGTAAAGCCAGGCACGGCAATGACCAGACCAATCAAAACACCAAAGAAAATAATAAAGGTACTGCCGACACGGTTCAGGACCAATACCAGATTCTGGCGGGTATAAGAGCGGTTCTCTAAGGTTTTGCGCACAAAAAACTTAAACAGTTTTGACAATAGCCAGAAAATGACAATGACCACCAGCGCAATACAGAAATAAGGCACACGCTCCCAGAAACCTTCCATGATCTTGTCAATGGTGCTATAGGCATCGTTGTACTTGGCAGTATGTTCAATCACGGTCTGGGTGGTTTTTTCAGTTGCCTGATGCAACAACTCCGTGGTGCCCTCAGTGACCTGGCTTAAGGTATTATTTTGCTCTGCCACAAAAATTCCATCATTTAAATTTTGCCTATTTTGCCTGATGTTGAGCAAAAAATTAAGAAGCGCTATCCGCCAGGAATGGATATTTCCTAAAAATAAGCAGACGGCTGTTAAAAATATTGTGTGGTTTTTTGCATGATCTCAGGCGGGATATGTGGCTGTTCTCCACCGCTCATATAACCCAATAAAGCCAGCGACCCAAATAGGCTCAGTAGTATCAGGACAATCATCAGCCAGGCCAGCATCTTTTCCCAGAGCAGGGTCATCCGCGCAGGACCGTAGTCATTTATGCCGCGATCTCCCGAACCAAAAACGATATAAAGCCATACAAAAATGTTCACCAAGGGCAGCAACAGCAGCAGCGCCCACCAGCCACTGCGGTTCATGTCATGCAAACGGCGAACGGTCACCACTAAAGCGAAATAGGCATAGACCAGAATCATGATCAGCACGCCGATACCGGCCAAACCTTGTAGTGAAAGTAGCCAGTTAGAATCCATTGAATGAACTGCAATATTCACAATATCAATACTTAAGCCCAGTGCAATACTGCTAAACAGGAAGATGAAATGTAGAAATGCTGACCACGCAATAAAACTCAAACGCCCGAAACGGCCTTTTATCGACAAGGGATGATCCGTTGCCGCCAAAGCGGGAGGGGTGAAATAGGGAGATTCTGGCGATTTCATAAATATGATCCTGAACTGAACAAGACGAAATAAGAGCGAGAGCTAAATTCTATTTTTTAAAGGGCATTGCTACAGATCATACACAGTTATGCAGAATATTCTGTAGGACTTACGCATTGACGGATTCAAAAAAGTATTAAAATACTTTATAAAGTATCTGTGATCAGACGAATTAAACATGCTTCTACAGCAACTTGTACATTACCCATTTATATGGGCTTTCTCATGAC
>NZ_VPAQ01000014.1:0-106685 GCF_013419135.1 Acinetobacter sp. YH12100
AGATACAAAATAATTCGGTAATATAGTCCATGAAAAAGCCTTGCTCTGAAATGTTTTGTCTTCGTAACCAAGATATTACAGATGCTAAGGCTTTTTTTTATTTATTTTTTATGTCGAACTCAGGTTATTTAATGAAACAGCCTGCAAGCACAGACTGGGAACATTATTTAGCCCATATTAATGGTCTAACTATTTATCCTGTTGGGTCATACTTTTTAATACATGATCTTTATCGATAAAATGATGTTTAAAGGCTGCGGCAATATGGCCAACCAGTAGAATGCCGACTGCCCAGGAAAGCCAGATATGCAAGGGCTTAACAATAGCGGTCACAGCCGAGTTTTCGGCAATGAGGGGTGGCAGGTTAAATAAATACAGCACCGGTGCTGGATAACCCAAACTCCAACTATACAAACAACCTGTAAGGGGTAGGGCAATCAGCATGAAATACAGCGCCAGATGACCAGCATGTGCCAACGTTTTCATCCGCGGTGACATACTCTCAGGCAGTGACGGCGCCGGATGGGTATAGCGCCAGAAAATTCGAACAACGAGCAGGAAAATAATGGTGGTTGCAATATTTTTATGCAGTGAAATCACATCACCCTTAAAGCTGCCATCAACCTCATAACTTAAAAAATTACCACTATAAAAACCGATGAGCCAGGCCGCAATAAAAATAACCGCCATGATCCAATGCAGCCATTGCGCTGTTCGTGTGTAATACAGTGATTTATTCATCTAGATATTCCGTTGCTCTTCAATAAGGCCGAACCTTAGCAAAGGGTGAATCAATTCAGCAATTCCAAATCTGCAACGCTATGGTGGCTTTCATGCAACATCTATTAAATTGGTTGGCTGTAGATTAAACATGCTTAGTGATTTTTAGATTTCTTATTCAGGTGAATTTCGGCACAATAGCGACAGTCTTCATCTATGAATGAATAAGGAATATATCTGTGAAAAAATTATTGGCTGTACTTGCACCACTGACTCTGGTTTTATCAGCGTGTACAGCGACAGGCACTTCTGAGGCGCCAAGTACCACTCAACAACTGGGCGGCACTGCGCTTAAAATCGCGATCAATGCAAAATGCACCACTGAACTGAATAATATTCTAGCGTGGCAAACGGCAACACGTTTAATGACCACAACACAAAAGCAAAATATCCAGTCTGAAATTTGTGGCTGTGTCAGCGAAAAAGCACCGCAAAATGTGACAGCGGTTGATTTGGCGACTGCTGCGATTGATCCGGTGGCACGTACCACAATCGTGGGCAATGTGGTTGCAAAAACCATTAACGCTTGTGTGGCTGAAGCTGTAAACTAAGCCAAGATTAAATTGAAATAGGCTGACAGGTTCAGCCTATTTTTTATGGGAAATGACATGAAAATTGCTGGTGTAGATGAAGCAGGGCGTGGACCGCTGGTCGGTTCAGTGGTGGCGGCCGCGGTAATTTTAGATCCAAATAACCCGATTGAAGGTTTAAATGACTCTAAAAAACTGACTGAAAAGAAACGTGAAAAACTTTTTATCGAAATTCAGGAAAAAGCGCTGGCTTGGGCAATTGCTGAGGCGTCAGCAGCAGAAATTGATGAGCATAATATTCTGCAGGCATCCTTACTGGCAATGCGCCGTGCTGTAGAAGCTTTAGCGATTCAACCTGAGCATGTGCTGGTCGATGGCAATAAAGTCCCTCAGGGGCTAACGATGAGCTGTGACGCGATCATTGGTGGCGATGCTTTGCATGCAGAAATTTCTGCTGCTAGTATTCTGGCCAAAGTTACCCGTGATCATCAAATGATTGAGATGGATCTAAAGCATCCACAATTTGGTTTTGCCAAGCACAAGGGCTATCCAACCAAAGCACATTTTGAAGCGATTGCCTTGCATGGGGTGATTGATGAGCACCGTCGTAGTTTTGGGCCGGTAAAAAAGGTAGTTGCAGCATTGCTGGAACAGCAGGGCGCAGAACTTTAATTCTTATTTAATTTAAAGGTTCTGAATATTGAAATGTGTATTCATTAAAGTATAGATCAATTAAAAGCGGCTTCAAAGCCGCTTTATGATTTACACAAAAATTAACGGTTAAAGTTATTTTGTGTTTGGTTTTCATCTTCATACGAAGGTTGGAAATCCTGATCGATATGCTGAAGATGTTCATGCATTGCACGTTCATGCTGGATACGCTGGTAAATCTCTTCACGGTGCACAGAGACTTCTTTCGGAGCATTGACCCCAATACGAACCTGATTACCTTTTACACCAAGCACAGTCACGCTGACTTGGTCTCCAATCATTAAAGTTTCCCCGACACGTCGAGTCAAAATCAGCATGTTTCTCTCCTTGCAAAATGCAAAACCTGCAATCTATTGAATATAAAACAAAAACACAACCAAAAATTAAAAAATAAAATCTGGATAGAAATTCTGTCATCTGGGTGAAAGATTTTAATCTATCTCAGTTTTTTAAAAATCCTCAGGCTTAATATAACAGAGCCACTATAAAAAAAACTATAGTGGCTCTGAATTTTTGTAGAGATTTATAGAATACTGTCAAACAATGACAATATTTTGTCATTCCTCTTAAGCGCGTACGCTTGATTCACCTTGTTCGCGGTCTAGACCGAAGGCGGTATGCAGTGAACGAACTGCAAGTTCCAGATAGTTTTCTTCAATAATCACTGAAATTTTGATTTCAGAAGTAGAGATCATCAGGATGTTAATACCTTCAGCTGCCAGTGCGGTAAACATTTTGCTTGCAACACCTGCATGTGAACGCATGCCTACACCGACGATAGAAACTTTGACGATATCTGAACGGGTAGCGACTTCACGTGCACCAATTTCCTGAGCGGTTGCTTCGAGAATGGCTTTGGCCTTGTTCAATTCGCTGCGGTTGACTGTAAAAGTAAAATCAGTCGTACCATCTTCTTCAACGTTCTGGATAATCATATCCACTTCAACATTGGCATCACCAATCGGGCACAAAATTTTAGAGGCGATGCCCGGTTCATCAGGTACACCTAAAATCGTTAATTTTGCTTCGTCACGGTTAAATGCGATACCGGAGATAATTGGCTGTTCCATATTGTCTTCCAATTCAGTCGTAATAAGTGTACCCACGTTTTGCTTAAATTCTTCGTCGAATGCGCCATCATTGTCATTGTCGAAGCTGGATAATACGCGTAAAGGTACTTGATATTTACCGGCAAATTCAACTGCACGAATTTGCAGGACTTTTGAACCCAGTGACGCCATTTCAAGCATTTCTTCAAAGGAAATACGGTCAACTTTCTTGGCTTTGGGTGCAACACGTGGATCAGTGGTATATACGCCATCAACGTCTGTATAAATCTGGCATTCATCGGCTTTTAGTGCAGCAGCAATCGCGACACCTGAAGTATCAGAACCGCCGCGGCCTAAAGTGGTGGTATTGCCATGCTCGTCAAAACCCTGGAAACCTGCAACTACAAGTACACGGCCAGCATCCAGATTCGAGTTCAGGACTTCAGTATCAATTGATTCGATACGTGCCTTATTGAATGAGCTGTCGGTTTTCATGCCAACCTGGCGACCTGTCAGTGATTTTGCTTCAACGCCAATAGAGTTGAGCGCCATCGCTAACATAGAAATCGTAACCTGCTCACCCGTAGAGACCATCTGGTCTAGTTCACGTGGGTCAGGGGTTTCGGTAATGGCTTTCGCGAGAGCAAGCAGACGATTGGTTTCGCCACTCATCGCTGATACAACCACAACCACCTTGTGGCCATGGTCATGCCAGCGTTTCACACGACGAGCAACATTTAAAATGCGCTCGGGAGTACCCATAGAGGTACCGCCATATTTTTGAACGATTAGTGCCATAGTTGTTCCATATAAGCCATGACCCTGATAGTCCTATCAGGGTCAGTTACACAAAATTGAAGTTTTATTTTGCTGCCAGCCAGGCAGTTAAATCTGCCATCACCGGAGCAAACTTCTCGTTAAGTGGCGCGCCACCTTGTGCCAAGTCAGGTTTACCACCACCTTTACCACCCAGCTCGGTTGCCAGATGTTTGATGATGTCACCCGCTTTTATAGATGCAGTAAAGTCTTTTGCTACAGATGCGATCAAGCTCACCTTGTCACCCTCTACACCTGCAAGCACAATGACTGCATTTTCTAATTTTGATTTCACACCGTCATGCAGGTTGCGTAGTGCTTTCGCATCCATATTTTCAACGGTTGTAATCAAGGTTGCACGACCTGCAATGGTTTGAACTTGGCTTAGAAGTTCACCGGCTTGCAGGCTAGCAAGTTTCTGATTCAGTTGTTCGATCTGTTTTTGCAAGCTCGATGCAGTATCAACTAACGCTTCAACTTTTTCTAAAGTCTGGTCTTTTTGCGCTTTGAGCAAACCGTTAATCGTATTGATGTCACGATCGGCTTTTTGTGCAACTTCAACTGCTTTGGTGCCTGTCACTGCTTCAATACGACGTATACCTGCTGCAACACCACCTTCAGAAGTGATCTTGAACAGACCGATGTCACCGGTACGTTTTACGTGAATACCACCGCAAAGCTCGATGGAGAAATTTTTCTCTTCAATCACTGAACCCATCGACAATACACGGACTTCGTCACCGTATTTTTCGCCGAACAGCATCATCGCGCCTTTGGCTTTGGCAGATTCGATGTCGAGAAGTTCAGTAGAAACAGCCGTATTAGCAATCACCTCAGTATTGACCAGACGTTCAATTTCTTGCAGCTGTTCAAAGCTAACCGGTTGATCATTGGCAAAGTCAAAACGTAACACATCAGATGCGACCAATGAACCCTTTTGTTGTACATGTGAGCCCAGAATTTGACGCAGCGCAGCATGTAACAAGTGAGTCGCAGAGTGGTTGCGCGCAGTTGCTGCACGGATGTCTGCTTTCACAGTCGCTTCAACAGATTGGGTTGCTTTTAAGCTACCCATGGTCACGATGCCTTGGTGTACAAATGCACCACCAGATTTTTTCGTGTCCTGAACTTCGAAAATCCCGGTATCGTTTTTGAAAATCCCTGTATCACCGATTTGACCACCGCTTTCTGCATAGAAAGGAGTCTGGTTGAGTACGATTAAAGCTTCGTCGCCTTCAACGACTTCATCTACTTGCTCGCCATCTTTATAGATTGCGATGATTTGGCCTTCGCCTGCAGTTGCATCATAACCATCAAATTGAGTTTCGCCTTCAACTTTGACAACACTGTTGTAGTCGATTGCGAATTTGCCTGCATCACGCGCACGTTGACGCTGTGCTGCCATTTCAACTTCAAAGCCAGCTTCATCAATCGTTAATTCACGTTCACGTGCGATATCCGCAGTTAAGTCCGTCGGGAAACCGTAAGTGTCGTAAAGTTTGAAAACCACTTCACCCGGAATCACAGAACCTTTTAACTGTGCCAATTCGCCTTCAAGCAATTTCAAACCTTGCTCAAGTGTTTTGGCAAATTGTTCTTCTTCTTTGAGCAGTTGAGCTTCGATACGTGCTTGTTGTGCTGCAAGTTCTGGATATGCTTCGCCCATCACTTCAATAAGCGGCTGCAACATTTTATGGAAGAATGAACCGGTCGCACCCAGTTTGTTACCGTGACGCACTGCACGGCGGATGATACGACGCAGTACATAACCACGCCCTTCATTTGAAGGATTTACGCCATCAGCGATTAAAAATGAACATGAACGTGCATGGTCAGCAACCACTTTAAGTGAAGCAGGGTATTGTACAGGTGTGCCTTTTTCAGCCGCTTCAGCTTCAAGTGTAGTAGTATCCAGACCAATGATCTCAGCCGCAGATTTGAGTAAGTGCTGGAACAAATCAATTTCGTAGTTTGAGTTGACATGCTGTAAAACTGCAGAAATACGCTCAAGACCCATACCAGTATCTACAGAAGGCGCTGGAAGCGGATGAAGTACGCCATCACTCGTGCGGTTAAACTGCATGAAAACGTTGTTCCAGATTTCGATGAAACGGTCGCCATCTTCTTCAGGTGTGCCAGGCAGGCCACCCCAGATGTGATCGCCATGGTCAAAGAAAATTTCAGAACATGGACCGCAAGGACCGGTGTCACCCATTGCCCAGAAGTTATCTGATGCGTATTGACCACCTTTGTTGTCACCAATACGGATAATGCGAGATGCATCTAGGCCGATTTCTTTGTTCCAGATGTCGAATGCTTCGTCATCGGTATGATAAACAGTGGCATAAAGCTTATCTTTAGGTAGCGCTAGCCAGTCATCGCCCGTCAAAAAATCCCAGGCAAATTTGATCGCATCACGTTTGAAGTAATCACCAAACGAGAAGTTTCCTAACATTTCAAAGAAGGTATGGTGACGCGCGGTATAACCGACATTATCCAAGTCGTTGTGTTTACCACCTGCGCGTACGCATTTTTGTGATGATACGGCACGGACATAATCGCGTTTTTCTAGACCTAAGAAGCAATCTTTAAACTGGTTCATACCCGCATTGGTGAACAGTAAAGTTGGATCATTGGCGGGTACTAGTGAACTCGACGCGACACGTGTATGCCCTTGCGATTCAAAGTAACGCAAAAATGCTTCACGAATTTCAGCTGATGTCATAAAACGAGTACTCACAACCAAGTCACTCCATAATTTCCGATTTGGCTAAAACACCACAGTCTGACAAGCACATGAGAGCTCTGCTGCAATGCGGGGCTTAAAAATTTAAAACGCCAAATTATAACGGAAAAAGCGGTATGCACCAATCATTTTAAAACCAATTGCCAAGGAATTATTGACTCGGGTTTAGTGCTGAATTCATAAAATGAATTTTCTATTCAGAACAATTCGGTTATATCCATCTATTTACACAGCATCAGAATTTTAAAAGATCTGAATACTGGGCGATGTATCAGAAATAAAATAATCGAAAATCAATATTTTCACTGAAGTTTTTCATGTACTGCGCAAGAAATCCTTTAACATAGAGGAGTTTTAAAATAGGCATATAAAAGGTTGAGTCATGCAACGAGTGGCAATCAATGGATTTGGGCGTATTGGACGTAATGTATTGCGTGCCTGGTTTGAAAATCCGAAAGATTTTAAATTTGAAATCGTTGCCATTAACGATATTGCTGATGTTGAAACCTTAATTCATCTGTTTAAATATGACTCAACCCATGGCCGTTTTCCGGGACAGGTAGACGTCAGCTATGATGCCGAACATATTTATCTGCATCTCAGCTATCAGGATGCCAGCTTAAAAGTTCAGGTTTTGTGTGAAGCCAACCCGGCGCAGCTTCCCTGGCAAAAACTTGAAGTAGATGTAGTGCTGGAATGTACCGGGCTGTTCCGTTCCCGTGCAGCTGCGACCCAGCATATTGAGGCAGGGGCGAAACGGGTGATTATTGGAGCAGCACCCTTTGATACTGTCGATGCTGCGATTGTGTATGGTGTCAATCATCATGAGGTCAAAGCCACAGACCAGATCATTTCCAGTGTGTCCTGTACCACTCAGGCCTTAGTACCGCTGGTCAAAATTCTCGATGATGCTTTTGGCATCAGCAGTGCGTTAATGACCGAAATCCATGCGGTGACCGCAGATCAATCTGTGCTGGATCAGGCGCATCGCGATTTGCGTCGTGCACGGGCAGCAGGACACAATATTATTCCCACCACATCCAGTGCGCTGGGTGCATTAAAGCGGGTTATGCCAAAAATGGAAGATCGGATTGACGGTTATTCAATTCGGGTGCCGACCATTAATGTCGCAGCAATTGACCTGACCTTTGTTTCCCAGTCACCGATTACCGATCACAAACTGAATGAAGTGTTAATTAAGGCTGCGCGACAGGATTTTGCCGAAATCATGTCAGTGACGGATGAACCTTTGGTGTCGAGTGATTTTAATCATTCCCCTTATTCCTTGATCGTTGATCTGACCCAAACCCTAGTGGTGAGGCAACAGGCCAAGGTCTTTGCCTGGTATGACAATGAATGGGGTTATGCCAACCGCTTGCTGGATTTATGTGAATCTTTTCATTAAGTTTGACTTTGCTAAGCCTAAAAAGTGCCGATATACGGTGCTTTTTTTGCTTTAAACATTCTTGATATGCGTTGTTTTAATAGAATTTGCGCGTAATTGATCGAAAAGCAGCGTGAGTGCTTGAATTATTTGCATCATCTGCATGATTTTTCGTTAAGATAAAGCCAATAAAATGAAATAAGAGCAAGCATATGATGGTGGTTTGGGGATTTATTATACTGCTCACATTGGCAGTGATTTTTCTAATCTGGCTGCAGTTCAATCAGAATGATGGTTCAGGTGTCATGGAGGGCGTGCCGGTAGAAGAGAAAGTCGCGCATCTGGAAGAAAATTTAAAAAAGACCCTGGAAATCATGCAGGACTTGGCTAAAAAAATGCATGTACAGCAGGAAGTGCTGGATCAGACTACAACCAAACTGCAGCAGGTCGAGTTGCAAAATGCAGAGCTGGTCAGCCTGCTCACCAAGGTCGTAGACCCACAGAAATAAACAGAATCCCTTTAGAAATCATATAAAGGATTCTGTTTGAGGGCTAGACAAGAAAAGTTCTTAAGACGGCTGCAGACACCATGCTGATGGCAACTGTGGGGAGCAAGCCAAAACGCGTAGCGGCAAACAGGGTTAAAGCCAAAGCGATCAGATCTGCAGGGTTGTCGCGTACAAAATACGGTGCGATGACTGAAATCAGGACACAGCCGGGCACAACGTCCATGATTTTACGCTGACGTTGTGTCAGCGTTTTATTTTTTAATAAGACATAGCCCAGAATCCGGGTCAGATAGGTGGTTGCCGCAATCAGCAGGATGGCCAGTAATGTACTCATCTCAATCATGCTTCCTCCTCACCAATCAAGAAAAAAGCAGACACAATGCCGGCTAGGGCACCTATCGGCACATACCAGCCAGCAGGCAAATATAAATAAGCCAGGGCAGCACAGATCAGGCTTACTAGCCATGGCCGGGCTGCACTCAAGCCTTTCCACATGCTTCGCATCAACACCAGAAATACAGCAGGAAAGGCCATATCAAAGCCCCAGCGGTTGATATCGCCTAAAACAGGTCCAAGCATCGCGCCCAGTGTGGTAAAACCGACCCACATCAGATAAAGACAGAAACATAAACCGGCATAGTAGGGCATGCTAAACGCAGCCCGACAACCCCACTGCGCCTGTTTTCTTTGCGCATCCGCCAGACTTAAGGCCCAGCTTTCATCAACCATAAAAAACAGGGCCGGCAATACTTTGCGATTCGGGAGATGTTTTAAATACGGGACTAGGCTTGCACCCATCAGCAAATGCCGGCTATTCACCAAAAAGGTAATAAATAGCAGCATGAATAAATTGGGTGGACTGGTCCAGACTTCCAGAATGGCAAATTCAGAACCGCCGGCAAAATTGAGTCCAGTCAGCAAAGGCACTTCCAGCACACTGAAATTTTTCTGAATCGCAGTCGCACCTAGCACCAAAGCAAAGGGAATAATTCCTAAAAGCATAGGAATAGAATCTTTCATGCCGCGCTGAAATTCGCTGAAATCTGTATGTGCGAGCGCGGGCGTGCTGCTTTGTCTGAGCAAAAGCATGTCAGTGACCTGAGGACTTCAATATTGAACCGTATTTTATAGCGATAATCGGGCTATTTTCTGTTGTAGTGCATGCAATTTAAATTTGATTTGGAATTAAATTGCGCTAAATTGGCTTAAAGGGGTTTTAAATACTAAAGTAACAAGATGGATCAAATTGATAAACGCATTTTGCATGAACTGCAAAAGAACGGAAAATTGCAAAATAATGAACTGGCTCAATTAATTGGCTTGTCGCCGTCCCCCTGTTTAAGAAGAGTCAAGCAACTAGAAGATGATGGGGTCATTGAACAGTATGTCGCCTTACTCAATCCGCAAAAAGTCAATCTGGCGATGAGTGTATTTGCACGGGTTTGGCTTAAATCTCAAGAAGCCGCCGTGGTCGATCAATTTGTTGAAGCCATCAAGGAGATGCCGGAAGTGGTGGAATGCCAGTTAATGGCGGGAGATTGTGATTTCTTTTTAAGAATTGTGGTGGCCGATCTGGATGCCTACCGTAAATTTCAGATTCATCATTTGACTCAAATTCCCTGCATCCAAAGTGTAAAAACTGAAATTCCATTGCAAACGGTAAAAAGCACCACCGCATTGCCATTGGTCTAAAATGATTTTTTGTTTATAGCGCGTGCTGGTCATACACGATAAAACGCTGATAGTTGACGCAATTGTGGCTCATTGCATAAGAGAGTAAAAATTATAAAATTTTGCGATGCACAGCCAAAACTATCGTGCTAGACTAGGAGAAATCGGGTGTGCTCCCGATTTTTTTATGCGGATTCGTTCCGCGCTGACAAGAATTTAGGTTTACAACATGCCCATTTCAGAGACATGGTTATTACCTGATGGTGTAGCTGATGTATTACCAGAACAAGCGCAAGTCATTGAAAGTTTGCGCCGTAAATCACTGGATTTCCTTGCATCTAGAGGTTATCAGTTGGTGTACACGCCATTCATTGAATACATCGAATCTCTCTCTTCTCTCTCAGAATCGAATCAAGATTTAGACTTAGCCACTTTTAAAGTCATCGATCAGCTTTCTGGTCGTTTGCTTGGTGTGCGTGCCGATATGACACCACAAGTGGCGCGTATTGATGCACATGTACATCCAGTGGAAGGTGTGGCGCGTTACTGCTATGCAGGTACCGTTCTGCATACCAAACCACGCGGTTTTAATACCTCGCGTGCGCCTTTGCAGTTAGGCGCCGAACTGTTTGGTTCAGACAGCATCGATGCCGATGTAGAAATGGTCGATTTAATGATCAGTCTGATTCAGGAAACAGGTCTGGCAGACGGAATCCATCTGGACTTGGGTCATGTCGGCTTATTCCGCAGTCTGGTGGCTCAAGCTGGTTTAAGCAAAGTTGCTGAACGTAAACTGTCTGATTTATACCAACGTAAGGCCTTGCCAGAGTTGGAAGAATTTACGGCAGAACTGAAATTTGGTCAGGACTTTTATACACTGGGCCGCTATGCCAGCGATCTGGACGCATTACAGGCAAATTTAAGTGCTGAAGTGTTGGCGAATCCAGCCTTCAAGCAAGCTTTTGATGCCTTACAAATTACCAAAGATCAGGTTCAAGCCCGTTGGCCAAACTTGAGTATTGGGATTGATGTGGTTGAATTGCGTTCATACCATTATCATACTGGTCTGATGTATGCAGTCTATGCACCGAATCGTGCAGCAGCACTGGCACAAGGCGGTCGTTATGATGGCATTGGTGAACATTTCGGTCGTGCGCGTCCTGCCACAGGTTTCTCTTGTGACTTATATGCGTTAAGCGCAGGTCAGTTTGACGCTGTACACGTGGTAGTTGCACCTAAAGGTGTCGATGCAGAACTTCTGAATGCGATTCAGAGTATTCGAGCACAAGGCTTAAGTGTAATTCAGTTACTCGGTAATGATGATTTAAACTCAATTCCATATGCGACGCACCAGCTGGTGAACGTAGATGGTGAGTGGACAGTCAAAACGATTTAAATTGCTTGGCTCAGTGTTCATGTCACTGAGCGGGGCTTTCAACTTTAACAGCATGATGCAATGAGGCTATTATGGGCAAGAATGTTGTGGTACTTGGTACCCAATGGGGCGACGAAGGTAAAGGTAAAATCGTCGACCTGCTCACAGATCAAGCGGCAGCGGTCGTTCGTTATCAAGGCGGACATAACGCAGGTCACACTCTGGTGGTGGGTGGTAAGAAAACTGTCTTACACCTCATTCCATCTGGTATTTTACGTGAAAACGTATTGTGCTTAATTGGTAACGGTGTTGTTCTTTCTCCTGAAGCGCTCATCAAAGAGATGGACATTCTTGAAAAAGAAGGCGTTCCTGTTAAAGAGCGTTTACGTATTTCTCCAAACTGTCCACTGATCCTTCCAAACCACATCGCACTGGACCAAGCACGTGAGAAAAAACGTGGTAATGCGAAGATTGGTACAACAGGTCGTGGTATCGGTCCTGCATACGAAGACAAAGTGGCGCGTCGTGCAATCCGTGTTGCTGATCTGGTACGTGGTGGTGAACATCTTACTGCCCAGTTAACTGAGCTTCTGGATTACCATAACTTCCAGCTTACTCAATACTATGGTGTTGAAGCAGTTAAGCTAGAAGACGTACTGGCACTTTGCGACGAATGGCGTAAGGTTGTTGCGCCGTTGGTTGTAGACGTAACAACTGAACTGCATAACTACCGTAAAAACGGTGACAACATCATGTTTGAAGGCGCGCAAGGTTCACTTCTTGACGTTGACCATGGTACATACCCGTATGTGACATCTTCAAACACCACTGCTGGTGGCGTAAGCTCAGGTTCAGGTCTGGGTCCTTTGCACCTTGATTATGTACTGGGTATCACCAAAGCCTATACTACTCGTGTCGGTGCAGGCCCATTCCCAACGGAATTGGTTTATGACGCTGCAAACGATGTGGGTGATGCGGTTGGTAAACACCTTGGTACCATTGGTAATGAGTTTGGTGCGTCTACTGGCCGTCAACGTCGTTGTGGCTGGTTCGATGCTGAAATTCTACGCCGTTCAGTTGACGTAAACTCACTTTCTGGTATTTGCCTGACTAAACTTGATGTTCTTGATGGTTTAGAAGAAGTGAAAATCTGTGTCGGTTATGAAGCTGCAGATTCTGGTTGTGTCGGTTCTTCTGATGCGCTTGCATTCGAAACTTTAAAACCAATTTACGAAACAATGCCAGGCTGGTCTGAGTCAACTTTCGGTGCAAAATCGCTGGATCAGTTGCCACAAGCTGCATTGAACTATGTAAAACGTCTTGAGCAACTGATTGAATGTCCAATCGACATCATTTCAACCGGTCCAGACCGTGAAGAAACTATCGTTCTTCGCCACCCGTTTGATGCTTGATCTTCATTTGATTAAAGCTTGAATGATAAAACCCATCTCCGGATGGGTTTTTTTATATCCTGAATTTATGCAGCTATTTCAAGACTAAAGTTGCATCGGTAATACTACGTGATGTGCTTTAACATAGCGGTATATAAAGAAAGAAAAATGAGCAGCAGGATGCAAAAAAATATATCGGCGACTATGTTTTATTCATTGTTATTCGCGATGGGCGGGGCGCCAACAATTGCCATGATGATTATTCGCGCGCAAACCCAAAATCCTGAGGTGATTTATGCGGCGCTGATTGGTCTGAGTGTCATTATCGCCTGTATATTAGTGCCTATTATTTTATTGCAAAACGCCTATTTATTTTTTAAACGTAAAGATGAAATTCTGGAACAAAAAATAAAACCCTTAAGCCAGGTTTATCTGGGCTTGAACATTATCTGTCTGATTTATTGGTTGGCGATACAGTACTTGGCTTAAAAATTACAGAATTTATAAGAAGATGGAGTAATTAAGCGTTTAGCTCCTGTATGCTTTCACTTATAATTTTTACAATGTAAATTAAGCTTGGGCTAAGGTAGAGTTGATTATAATGAAGAATAAATTTTTATTGGGTATGGCGGCTGCCGCAGCCGTGACATTGTCGGGTTGTACCACTATTGCGGATATTGCCGGGGCTGATTCTGCGACCTTAAATGCATCTGCGACACAAAGCTATAATGCTATGGTGACTGATGCCAGAAATAAAGGTCAACTGGACACCAGTTCAGCGACCTATAAACGTATTAATACCGTATTTAACCGTTTAAAGCCGATTGCGAACCAAATGAACCAGACTGGTACAGCATTCCAGTGGCAATTGGCTGTGCTCAAGTCCGATCAGGTTAATGCCTTTGTTGCACCGGGTGGTAAAGTGGTATTTTATACCGGTATTGTGAATAAGCTGAATCTGACCGATGCTGAAATTGCAGCAATTATGGGTCATGAAATGGTACATGCCTTAGAAGAGCATTCTAAGCAGAAAATTGGTGCCCAGGCGCTCACCGACCTGGCTTTAGGCATTGGTCTGAATGCAGCTGGTGTGGGCCAGGGTGGCGCAGCAGCAGCGCAATTAGGAAGTCAGATCGGGATTGGCCTGCCATACTCGCGTAATCTGGAAAGCCGTGCTGACCAGGGTGGCTTGATGCTGATGGCACGTGCAGGTTATAACCCGAATGCAGCGATTACCTTGTGGGAAAAAATGAACAAACTCGGTGGCAGCAATGGCGCAACCTTCCTGTCTACGCATCCATCGAACAGCCAGCGTATTGGACAAATGCGTCAACAGTTACCAGCAGCCATGCAGATTTATAATCAACGCAAATAATCCAGCGATTATTCTCTAAAGGGATCTCTTGATCGGATTGAAACAGCAGGGCCATGGTCCTGCTTTTTTATTCTCCATTTTAAAATGAATATTTTGGCGGCAATAAAAAAGGCAAAGTTTTCACTTTGCCTTTTTTACACTCGATCAGAAGATCTTAGTGCTGGTGACCACCTGCACCGTGTACATGACCGTGATCTAATTCTTCTTGAGAAGCTTCACGAATCGATACAATTTCAACTTCGAAAGTCAGGTCTTGACCAGCAAGCGGGAAGTTCGCATCTACAACAACATTGTCGCCTTCAACTGCTTTAACAGTTACGATTTGCACGCCGTCATCAGTTTGAGCCTGGAACTGCATACCTGCTTGAATGTTGTCTACGCCTTGGAACATTTGCGCAGGAACTTCTTGTACGAGGTCAGGGTTATATTCGCCATAACCTTCAGCAGCAGGAACATTAACAGTGAATTTTTCACCCACAGTTTTGCCTTCTAACGCGTTTTCTAAACCTGGGATGATGTTACCTGCACCGTGCAAATAGGCAAGTGGTTCACCTTGAGATTGGTCGAGAGTTTCACCCTCTGCGTTAGTCAATGTGTAGTGGAAAGAAACCACGAGGTTATTTGCAATAGCAGTCATGTGAATTGATCCATTCAATTTTTTAAGGGTACATCATAAAGTGAAATTGCATTTTTGTAGACTAAAATTAGCAAAAAAACGCAATTTGACAATTTTATTGACGATTTTTTCATTGATTGGGCCAAATTCTGGAATTTCAATGCAATTTCAGCTTTGGAGAGATTTTTCGTGTAACTAAATCTTTTGCAGTCAGAATACCGGCATGTGCATAACCATGAATGGTCGCCTGATGAATCCGGTATAAAGAGATATACATGGTTTTGGCGACAAAGCCTTGCACATTGACCTGACCCAGCAATTCCCCCACAGCTTTATTCTGACTTAAGGAAATCAGGGAGCCCTTGTCAGAAAATTTAAACATCGGCAAATAGCTATCTCCATTGACATGGGCTTTTAAAGCATTGGCCAGAAAGCTTGCTTGCTGGCTGGCCACTTGAGCACGCGGCCCTAATACCGGTTGATCTGCCGCAGGCTGGCAATGCGCACAATCACCAAATGCAAAAATACTTGGATCAGATTTGGTTTGCAGCGTGGCATAAACTTTGAGCCGATGAATATGGTCTTTTTCTATATCGTCGAGTTGTGCCAAGACTTCCGGTGCTTTGATCCCTGCAGCCCAGACTTTGATTTCAGCATCCAGACTGGAACCATCGGCAAAATAAATCTTGTCTTCGTCGACCTTGGCCACTCGATGACTGGTCAAGACTTCAATACCGAACTGTTCTAACTGTTTCATGGTATTTGCAGCAACGTTAGGCGAGAGTGCAGTCAGAATACGATCTGCGGCTTCAATCAAGGTGATTTTGACTTTGTTGGGATCGACCTTGTTTAAGCCATATTGAAAGAAATTCTGTTTGGCTTCTACCAGCTCCGCTGCCAGTTCTACCCCAGTCGCACCGGCACCAATAATAGCAATATTCAGCTCACGACTTGAAGTCTCATGTTGAGCATTTAAATACAGGTGCAGCAGATCCTGCTGAAAGATATCTGCCTGCTGACGGCTGTCGAGAAAATGACAGAACTGTTTGACCCCTTCGGTATTAAAGTCATTTGAGGTTGAACCTAAAGCCAGTACCAGTGTGTCATAGCCAATACGCTGATTTTTCTTGGGCTCACTTTTTTTAGAGAAATATTCTGTTTCGACGATGATCTGTTTCGCTTCGCGATCCAGACCTGTGAATGTCCCCAAAACAAACTCATAATGATGCGCGGCAGAATGGGCAAAATAATTGGTTTCTTGCTGATGTGGATTTAAGGTACCTGCGGCGACTTCATGTAGCAGCGGTTTCCAGAGATGTGTCAGTTTTTGATCAATCAAAATAATCTGGGCTTTGCCGTTTTTACCCAGGCTATCACCCAGTTGTGTCGCCAGTTCCAGACCACCAGCGCCACCACCCACAATCACGATTTTATGTACTGTCATGCGTTCTTAACCTGTTTATTTTTTTAATAAAAATAAGAGAAATAGAGAGAAAATATACTATGGCATGTGCTAAATCGCGTCTTGATTAAAATTGTTATACACATTACAAAACGTAGCAATTCTGTGAGAGCGGGTAATAATTGCTGCGTTCCGGGCGGGGTGCCTCATTTGGGATAGATCATGAATCAGCTAGAAGGTTATATCAACGCTTTTAGCTTAAAGAATTACTTGATATTGAAAGGGATTATTGATCTAGAGGATACAGTTTTACGCCGGGTGTTGAGTCTGAAAAGAAACTGAATAAACCTTGCAGCCAGCTAAAGAACTTCTGCAACGGGTTGGCTTCTTCAATTTCGACATGATCTTCAATTTGAATGGTGCGAATTAACTGATTATTTTGATAAATCTGAATCGTGGCCAAAGGCATCATGCTGGCTAAGGGCGCAATGAGTTCAGATGCCTTCATTTCAACATTGATATGGGTCTGGGTTTCTTGAAGTGGCTCGATACTTTTTAAAGCGCCATCACCTGTATTTAGCATGATGCGCTGATGGGCCTGATCAAACTGATTCAGGTCAATGCTATAGCTCTGATCATAAAGCGAGGTAGTAATAATCTGCGGCTGCTTGGTTTGCACTTTAAACATTTTTAAGGTGGATTTAATTACAGGTAATTCAGCCAACAGTTGCTGATCTTTGATCGCGACTTCATTGCGGGTATAGGTATAAGCCAGATTCATCAGTTTATGCGATATCTCAGCGCGCTTTGTGGCGCTTTTAGTGCCTAGCACTACCACAATCAGACGGCGCTTCGGCATTTCAAAGTCTGCTGTAACACGATTGGCTGTCAGCGCCAGGTTATAACCGGCCGCACGGGTAAAACCGGTTTTTAAACCATCTACGCTTGGGTCGACCTGAAGTACACGGTTGGTGGCACGATGAAAATGCTGGTTATAAGTGAAACTTGGCTGTTTGGAATAATACAGATAATCCGGGGTTTCATTCACCACCGCCATAGAGAGTCGGGCCAAATCGGCAGCAGTCGAATAATGCTCGGGCATGGTAATGCCGGCCGGATTCTGGAAATTGCTATGCTGCATGCCCAGTGCTTTGGCTTCCTGATTCATCCGCTCTACAAACTGGGGAACACTCCCCGAGATTTTCTCAGCCAGCGTCAACGCTGCATCATTGGCAGACATGATAATCAAACCCGCCAGAAGCTGATCGACTGTAATCAGATCACCTTCTTTCAGATACATCTGTGACTCATCCCACATGACATTTTTAACCACAGATGTGGCAGTTAAAACTTCATTTTTATCTAATTTTCCGGCCTCAATTTCCTTTAAGGTAATATAAGCCACCATCATTTTGGTCAGCGAAGCCGGCGCACGTTGCACATCGGCATTGTGTTCTGCAATAACTTGACCAGACTGTGAATCCAGAATAGTCCAGGCTTCAGCTTCAACGCTTTCAGGCAGAATATTGAGTAAGGCAGCATGTGAAAATGCAGAAATAAATAAGCTGAATACCGCAATCAGTGAGATGATGTATTTCAAGGATGTTCCTTAATAACCCGTCGGGCGTTGAACGATTAAATTTTCAGGCATGCTATGCCTTTTTTATACAGATAGCTAGTCGTAAATGTAGACAAATAAGACAGCTAAACCATCTTGGCTTAAAAAATGCTAAGCTAAGCTATACCTCATTTATTTTCATTTTATATCGCCCATTATGTTGCATTATCAAATCGAATTTGACGATTATCGTCAGCACCTTATTCACGTGACTGTTCGCTTTCTGGCAGACCCGACGCAGATCTTATCATTACCGACCTGGATTCCGGGAAGTTATTTGATTCGAGAGTTTTCCAAACACATTGAGGCGGTCAAAGCTTATGATGAAGATGGACGTCAACTGCAAATCCAGAAATTTGAAAAGAACAAATGGCGTTTATTCAATACCGATCATGAGCTGATTACGGTTGAATATGATGTCTATGCCTACGACCTGTCTGTTCGTGGTGCATATGTGGATCAAAACCGTCTCTATGTCAACCCGGCCTGTGCATGCTTGGGGCTAGAAGGTCAGGAAAATAAAGAGATTGAATTAGAAATCTTCCTGCCAGATGAGTTAAAGCATTTCCAACTGGCAACCGGCATGCAATCCAAAAGTCTGGTCAAGGGCCGTTTCACCCTGAAAGCCAAAAACTATGCTGAATTGATTGATGCACCGTTTGAACTGGCAGAGCAAACCCGTTTCAGTTTTGAAGCGAATGGTATTCCGCATGAGTTTGTGGTGTCCGGCAAGCATGCGATGAATGCAGCACGTATGCAGCAGGACATTGAGAAAATCTGTAGCACAGAAATCTCCATGTTCGGTTCAGCGCCATTTGCTGACTATACTTTTATGACCATGGCAACCGGAAATAGTTATGGTGGTCTGGAACATCCAAACTCGACCAGCCTGATTTCACCGCGCGATGACTTGCCGAAGGCCAATGAGCCTGAAGAACCTTCCAAAGATTATCAGCGTTTCCTCGGCCTATGTAGCCATGAATATTTCCATTCTTGGTTGGTGAAATTTATTCGCCCTGAAAATTTTGTCAATTATGATTTGAACCGTGAAGGCTATACGTCTTTGCTGTGGATCTTTGAAGGCTTCACTTCTTATTATGATGATTTGATTTTGCTACGCAGTGGCGTGATTAATCAGGAATCATATATCAGCTTGTTAAAAGCGCAGATTGATCGTTACTTGCAGAATCCAGGTCGTGCGATTCAGTCGGTGTCTGAATCCAGTTTTGATGCCTGGGTGAAATTCTACCGTCAGGATGAAAATTCGAATAATGCCGGCACCAGCTATTACAACAAAGGTTGTTTGGTTGCATTGTGCCTAGACTTAGGTTTGCGTTTACGCGGTTCAAGTCTGGATGCCTTGATGCGCCGTTTGTATGAAAATGCACAAAAGGGTGTTCAGGTGCATGAACGTACCATCTTTGAATTATGCAAAGAGCTGACCGGTGATGATTGGTCAGAGCAGATTAATCACTTGATTAATACCACAGATGAATTGCCACTGGATCAGTTATTGCCTGAGTTTGGTATCGGTTATAACCTGAAAAATGACAAGTCATTGCCTTTCGGTTTAAAACTGGTAGATAAGCCGGAAGGTGTACTGGTTCAGTCGGCGCGTCGTGATAGTACTGCTGTAGTAGCTGGCCTTTCTGCCAATGATGTGATTATTGCCGTTGATGGTTTAAAAGCAACGATGAAGTTAATAGAAAGTTATGCAAAACAGGAAGGTGTTTATACCATGCATGCTTTTCGTCGTGACGAGCTAATGAGTTTTGACGTTCAGGCAGGCGGTTCTGAACTGACCGAAGTTGAATTGAAAATTGAAGATCAGGCTAAAGCTGAACAATGGTTGAAAGCCTGATTAAGAGTGACTCACTTAAACGACCGGTGTTGATACACCGGTTTTTTATTGTATCAAGTTTTGAAAATTATCTGATGATCAGTCGAGAGGTACCGCGGAACTCTGCCACAATTTGATCATGCTGATTTATCACCTGAATATCGTAAATTCCGCTACGGCCACTGCTGGCCCTATGTTCTGCTACAGCAGTCAATGTATCGCCAAGAACTGCCGGTTTTAAGTAATGAATTCCACAATGCTGACCAACAGCCGGATGTTCACCTGTATTACAGGCAATGGCAAATGCCGCATCTGCAAGCGCGAAAATCACTGCGCCGTTACAGGTCTGATGACCCTGTAAATGCTGTTCAGTCACCTTTAATTCGATCTTTGCATAATTGTGGTTATAAGAAACCAGATGAGCACCAAGATGCTGAATTAACCGGTCCTGATTAAACATCTGGCTGACTTGCTGATCCATTGCAAAACTCCTTTTTAGATACGTTTTATTTTAAAATATAAATTATATGAATCATAAATAGCATTGGGTAGGCAGAATGACAAGAGGGCAGAGTCAGAAATCTTATTTGCACACATAAGAAAAAGTAGGTAAAACCAATATTCAGGTATGGGTTTTTTATTGGATAAAATGAAATTATATAAATATAGATATGGTTCAAAACGTGATTTGGAAGCTTTACAGAACAATTATTTTTATGCTCCACATTCGACACAGCTGAATGATCCATCTGAGAATCTATTCAGTGAAAAAGACATTCATAAAGTATTTGAGCTGTTTCATAATATATTTAGTTTTTCGACTTCTGATATTAGGAAAGAATTTGATCAACTATGTCAAAAAGTTAGGAAGGAGGTCGGGATTTACTCTCTAAGTCGAATTCAAAAGGACGAATTGCTTTGGGCATATTATGCCGATTCACATACAGGATTCTGTATTGAATATGATTTTGAAAAGCTTGATGAACTGAGATCTATAAGTGCTGCGTTTGAGATTGATTATGCTGAACAAAGACCAGAATTGAAGTTTGATCATGTATTCAAAAATGGAGCGACAGCTGTGGAAAAATTATTGCGAGTTACAACAGGGACTAAATCTATAAAATGGCGACACGAAGAAGAGTACAGGATTTGTATCGAACCTTTTGGTAGATTTAACTATGATTATAGGGCAGTGAAAGCAATCTACTTCGGAATGAGGATGCCTAAATCAAAAATTGATCTCGTAAAAAACAATAACAAATTGCCTGATTCTTATGCAAAAGTATGCCAACAGCAAGTTATGGAAGTATTGAAAGGAAGAGGTATTAAGTATTATCAAATGAAATTAAAAGAGGATAGTTATGAGTTTGATTGTTATGAGATAGCAGATATTTATCAAAATTCTCAAAAATACAAAGACAAAGTTCATCTAATTCCAAAGAATTTGATTGACTATAATGACTATGGTCGAGGGGTTGAAAGAGGTTATTTTGATAAGGTTGCAGAAATCATTAGTAAAGAACCATATTTTTATGAGCTAAATAGTATCCATATCTCGAAGGAAGAATCGATTAAGAAAAATCAGCCTGTTATCTTCGCAGGATTTTCTTATGAAAAGAATAATTTACGCCAAATTAAAAGATATTTCACTTTGGATGAAGTCAATGAAAAATATAGCCTCTTGAATATTCGTTAAAATTTTGTGAAAACATGCCCTACATTTTAATTCCCCCGATACGTCGAATACCCATAAGAACTAAGCCGTAGCGGAATATGGTAGTGTTCCAAAGTGCCATCAATCACAAAGACCACCGGTACTTCAGGGAAGAACGTCCGTTGATTATTGGCCTTAAACCAGTCACCCGTTTTAAACGTTACTTTATAAACGCCTTTTTGTAACGCGGTGTCTTTAGGATAAAATTCTTTAATACGACCATTACTATCTGTCTTGGCTTCATTGAGCTTGACCCATTTCTCACCTTGTTGCGCTTCTAGGGTGACCGTGACATTGGAAGAAGGCAGGCCAGTTTCCTGATTAAGCACATGAACACTTAGTGGATTGGCAAAGCCAAAAGTTGAAAGGGAAGTCGCAGCTAAAGCAAAAATTATTTTTTTCATGAGACTAACATTAAAATGAATACTTATAGTTATTCTAATAGATTGAAAAATAAAAAATATTGAAGTTATGTAATAAAAAAAGCCCACCGAAGTGAGCTTGATTGAATCTATTCAAACTTAACCACGACCGCGTCCGCGACCACGAGGTGCTTTGGTATTTGGACGAGTTGTACCATTGGTACGACGTTTCGGCTTTTCGCTTTCGTCCATTTGCCAGATACGTTTGGTACCTGATTTTTTCACTGAACCATCTTTGTTCTTGCGAACCATTGGCTTACCACCCGTACCACCCGGTTTTTTCACATAAGAACGTGAACGGTATGGCTCTTCAGCAGGAACATTCTGGAAATCTGGATAAAGTAAAGGTTCAATTTCTTTGGTTTCACCCGGTTTAATATCCATACGTACAAGGTCAATATCACCAATTTTAGTACGGATTAAACGCAGTGTAGGGAAGCCCACCGCAGAGGTCATACGACGAACCTGACGGTTACGGCCTTCACAAATTGAAATCTCAACCCAAGACGTTGGGACAGATGCACGGAAACGTACAGGAGGATTACGCTCCCACAACCATTCCGGTTCAGATACTTTTTCAGCTTTGGCTGGAAGGGTCATGCCATCTTTAAGTTCCACACCTTTACGAAGCTGCTCAAGTGCTTCTTCGGTGACATCACCATCAACCTGCACCATATAGGTTTTAAACTTTTTATTGGCAGGATTGGTGATGTACTGGTTCAGACCACCGTGATCTGTTAAAAAAACCAGACCTTCTGAGTCCATGTCCAGACGACCAGCAAGACGTAAATCTTTGTCGTCGATGAAATCAGCCATGGTTTGGTGTTTTTCATCTGGGCGGAATTGGGAGAGGACGTCATAGGGTTTGTTTAAAATGACGATTTTCATAGGAAATAACTTCTATAATTACATAAACTTAAAAAATGTAGAGGCTTATTTTAAAGGGAAATTTGGTTATTTCCCGTATAAATCTCAAAAACAACGAATCTGGATTAGAATATTATGCGTTAAGAACAGTTGAAAGTATTGCCTAATTGGCAATTATTTTTAGGTTTGTCAGTAGCATTCGGAAAAATATGAAGAATAGAATATCAAAAGATCGTAGTACCTGCGGATGGTGCCAAATTACCGTTAATGCAGACCTGTCACTCAACCTAGCAAATAATCCAATTGTCCCATGTATCAAAGGGAATGAAATTGGTGCTGATATTACACCAACAATACAGGCTGTGGTAGATGTTACAGTTTAAAAGTATAGAGTAGTAAGCCCTCAAATGCTTGGATCAGATAGATATCGAATCTGTCAGAAGTAAAAAAGGTTATTAAGTTAATCAAAGAGAAAAAATGGACATGACTAGAATCACCTTGAACTAAATTGTGCGTTAAACATGAACTACTAGAAAGAAGTCCTGACCTGATCATAAAGAAGATTTTAGCTATAAAAATAGCCAAAGAGCGAACATTCACGCAGTCTTGCGCTGGAGGTCAAGCGCAAGACTGCGAGCTTTTTTTGAATTTGATCATCCTACTATTGCAGATATACTTAACTCATTAAAGCCTGATTCTCCTAATTAAAACCTATATTAATCGCAGGTTTCTCAGGGGGATTAAATTTTCTTAAATTCTGATTGATAAACGCCCAAAAGTTAAAATGAGTATCAAGCTGCAACTTTGCGTAAAGATTGTAGTGAGCCAGAACAGGATTTGTTCTGAGTTGAATCACTTAGCCAACCTATTATTACATTGACGCATTTGGATACAGCTCGATGATTGGCATATTTTCCAAAAACGTTAGAGTGATCAATGGAACTTCCAGTGATAGAGACGTTTCTCCGAAGGAGTACATAATATGGCCAAATCTAAAGCGAAACATAAGCAGGTCCAACAAAAGGACAAGCAGGACAGCGCTCAGAATGAAGAGCAACAACAGCAACAGCAACAACCAGCCAAACCCTCCCGTGCAAAAAAACGTAAGTAATTCCTAGCTACCTTCCATAACAACGCCCTTACATAAGGGCGTTGTTATATCATTGATTTTATAAAAATATCATTCAAAAAATTACAAGATTACGACTTTAAATTGTGCTGTTCTGCTTAAGATAAAAACCATCTTTCTAAAATAAGTGCGAATAATATTGGTGAAATTTTTTCAGATTTTAAGCTTAATTTTATCTGTATGCTTTGTCTTGACCGCCTGTCAGCCACCACCTTCAGGTGAAGCAGCAGGATGGAAAAGTCCTTATCTTTATTGGCAACTGAAAAAGACTCAATTAGAAGCACCGTTACAGATTCCGGTCGAAGGTATTACAGTCCGTCAAATTAATGATACGTGGGGAGCCGCGCGCAGTGCAGGCCGTAAACATGAAGGGACAGATATTTTTGCTCGACGTGGCACACCTGTCTTAAGTGCCACCCAAGGGATTGTACGTAAAATTGGCACCAATAATCTGGGTGGGAAAGTTATCTGGGTGACAGGGCCTGATATGAGTCAGCATTACTATGCGCATCTGAATGATTATGCTGAGCATATTCAGGAAGGCGACTGGGTGGAAGCGGGCGAAGTGATTGCCTATGTCGGCAATACTGGAAATGCCAAAAATACTCCGCCACATCTACATTACGGGATTTATCTGAGCGGGCAAGGGACGACCAATCCATATCCTTATTTCGTGCCTTCTCCTTGAGCAGAAACTGGATGGGGTTGTGTTTCAGGAGTGAATCTGGCAGGACGGGTACACCAGAATAATTGTAATGTTCCTAATAAAAGAACAAATGCAGCTAATATGAACTGTTGATGATAGCTCAAGCCAAAATATTGCAGCGCACTAAAACTGAGTCCGCCAATCAGCTGAACAGAGGCGAAACACAAGGTGGCAATGCTCCAGAGTTTTTTATACGCCAGCCCATACAG
Organism: Acinetobacter sp. YH12100; assembly: GCF_013419135.1. Classification (NCBI taxonomy): domain Bacteria; kingdom Pseudomonadati; phylum Pseudomonadota; class Gammaproteobacteria; order Moraxellales; family Moraxellaceae; genus Acinetobacter; species Acinetobacter sp. YH12100. The sequence continues at coordinate 24,861 of NZ_VPAQ01000014.1, forward strand.
TTGCAAAATGGTATAAGAGGTCAGGAAGACCACAGCAGGGTTTAGCATGCCGGTCAAAAAGGAAGAGCTCAACGTGAGCAATGCTTGGCCCTCTAGAGTCGCAATAAAAATAGCCACAATATAAAGACTATAAAGAATTTTCAGGGCAGCAAAGTTACCGAATTTTCTGGCCAGTGCATAAGCACTGAAGGCACCTAAAGCACTACCAAATCCATAAAGAATCCAGTTGAAGTTAATCCAGAACAAGCTCAATTCCAACTGCTGGCTTAAATAATCAATCCAGAAGAGCGAATGCGGTATATAGGCAAAGGCGCTACACGCGTAGACAGCCAGTAAGCTATAAAAGACGCTATTCAAAGATATCTTGGAGGTAGTCGAAGGTGCTTGTACGGACAAATAAGGCTTAAATTTTTGGATAAGTCCACTTAAACATAGACAAATGAGCAGGGCAAAGCCACATAAGATCAGCCAGGCAGTCTGTATGGAAATCTGATCCAGATAAGGCAGAAACAGGGTTGCAATTAATACACCTAATCCGATTCCGCTAAAACCGATAAAGTTGATTTTAAGACGATCCTGAAGCTCACAGCACTGCGCGACTACACTCGGCGATAAGATCATCATCAGCCCGCCGCTGATTCCTGAAATCACGCGCCAGACGATATACCAAACTTCAGAGAAACCAGAAAATGCACAGCACATCAGACTGAACATACCGGCAAAAGCTGAAATTTGAATATACCTGCTCATACTGCGGTCTTGAGGCAGACGCATGGCGGTATAGGCACCAATTAAATAGCCCAGTAAATTGGCACTGCCCAAAAGCCCGGCAAAATCTGTACTCCAGCCAAAGGCTTCTCGTGTACCCGGTAACAGCGCAGTATAAGAGAAACGAAGAATGCCAATCCCCAAGCACATACTAAGGCAGAGAAACAGGCTGAGTTTAATTGTGTGTGAGGACATCCGTGTACTCATAAAGTTTTATATTTGGTTAAAAAATAACATGAATCTTCGTGATTAAGGAGAAATCACTTGATAAGAAACCGTTGAGTGCAGGAATTTGTGCTTCAGGAAGTCTTTGTACTTTTTAAAATGTTATAAGTCGAAACTTTGAATATGGAGAGAAATAAAAAACCGCATTCAGAAATGCGGTTTTTTATGTTGTCTATTTCAGGAATTAACGCATCTTGGCCAGGAAACGGCCAACACGGGTAAGGGCTTCACGCAGTTCATTTTCAGCCGGCAGGAACACCACACGAAAATGATCCGGTGTCGGCCAGTTAAAGCCTGTACCTTGAACCAGAAGTACTTTCTCGGCACGTAACAAGTCCAGCATCAGCTTTTCATCGTCCTGAATTGGATAAACGTTCGGATCCAGTTTCGGGAAGCAATACATCGCACCCTCAGGCTTGACACAGGACACCCCAGGAATCTCGTTTAGCATTTCCCAAGCGATATTACGCTGTTCATACAAACGGCCACCCGGACGAATCAGGTCATTAATGGACTGATAGCCGCCCAGCGCAGTCTGAATTGCATATTGCGCCTGATGGTTGGCACACAGGCGCATAGATGCCAGCATGTCCAGACCTTCGATATAGTCTGCTGCACGTGTTTTATTGCCGGTAATGGCCATCCAGCCAGAACGGAAGCCAGCAATACGATAAGCCTTTGATAAACCGTTAAATGATACACAAATCTGATCACCTGCCAAGGCAGCTACAGCGACATGCTCGATACCGTCATAGATGATTTTGTCATAGATTTCGTCAGCAAATAAAATCAGGTCATACTTCTTGGCCAAGTCCACGATCTGTTGCAAGACATGACGCGGATAAACCGAACCGGTCGGGTTGTTTGGATTAATAATCACAATACCACGGGTATTTGGCGTGATTTTACTTTCCATATCGACAATGTCTGGATACCAGTGATTTTCTTCATCACATTTATAATGAATCGCCGTACCGCCAGACAGATTGACTGCCGCAGTCCAGAGTGGATAATCTGGCATTGGAATCAGCATTTCATCGCCATCATCCAATAAACCCTGCATGGCCATGACAATCAGTTCAGAGACACCATTACCGATATACACATCATTGACGTGCATATCCAGAATGCCTTTTTGCTGGTAATACTGGCAGATCGCCTTACGTGCCGGGAAAATCCCTTTAGAATCTGTATAGCCAATGGCATTTGGCAGATTTAAAGCCACATCATTGATGATTTCTTGTGGTGCTTCAAAACCGAATGGGGCGGGGTTGCCGATATTCAGTTTGATAATCTTATGACCCGCTTCTTCCATCTCGATGGCCGCTCGTAACACAGGCCCGCGAATGTCGTAGCAAACATGCTCGAGCTTAGACGATTTCTTAATTTCGCGAGGGGTTTGGAGAGTGTTCGGCATTTTGATGTTCTCGGAAAGAGTGGAGGTCACTTTTGCATAACGGTATAAATAACTTTTAAATGTCTCAGTTGTTACCAGATCGAGATGATGTTCATCTCTGAGTAAAGCAACAATTCTTTCATGGGTAAATCCTAGCTGTTGATACTGTTTGATCACAGGAAGTAAATTCTGAAAAATTACGCTCTTTTTTTGCGACATTTTTTAATCCTGAGCAAGAATATGACTAAGCTTAACACTAAATTTGCTCACAAAAAAGCATTTAGTACATAAGTTGCTTACTTTGTTTCTGCATATTTGCTTACTTTTTGCTTTTTTGGCTATTATAGGTCTTTTGTAAATTGTTAAATAAACACTAGAATTTTTAAATTGAATCACGTAAATATAGGATTATCCTATTTTAAATAGCAAGATAAAAAGGTACGCAATCATGGGAAAACTCAATAAAACAGACAGAGAATGGCAAAGAGAGTTATCACCTGAAGAGTTCCGTATTACACGCCAAAAGGGAACCGAACCCGCATTTACCGGGAAATACTGGAATACCAAACAAGATGGTGTTTACGTATGTCGCTGTTGTGGTGAACCTTTATTTACTTCAGAAACCAAATTTGACAGTGGTTGTGGCTGGCCAAGCTTTTACCGTCCCCTGAGCAGTTCAGTCATAGAAGAATTACCTGATACTTCACACGGGATGGTCAGAACTGAAATTGTTTGTCATCATTGTGACGCACATTTAGGGCATGTTTTCCCTGATGGTCCAGAACCGACGGGCTTACGTTATTGTGTAAACTCGGCTTCTTTAGAATTAGAAACACAAGAAAAAAATGATGAGGAAACCTATCCATGACCAGCATTTATCAGTTTGAAGCTGAATTGTTAGATGGTAAAAGCAAACAGCTTGCAGATTATGAAGGCAAGGTACTTTTAATCGTGAATACAGCAAGTAAATGTGGCTTTACCCCACAATTCTCAGGATTAGAGAAGCTTTACGAGAAATATAAAGATCAAGGTCTGGAGGTCTTAGGATTTCCATGCAACCAGTTTGGCGGTCAGGATCCAGGTTCCAATGAACAGATTGGTGAGTTTTGCCAGAAAAATTACGGGGTATCTTTCCCGATGTTTTCCAAAGTGGATGTTAAAGGCCCTGAAGCGCATGCCATCTTCCGTTATTTGACCAATAATTCCAAAGGTATTTTAGGAAATGGGATTAAATGGAACTTTACCAAGTTTCTGATTGGACGTGATGGTAAGGTTTTGAGCCGTTTTGCACCGACGACCAAGCCTGAAGATCTTGAAGTTGAAATCGAAAAAGTACTCTAAACTTTATTTTGAGACATGAAAGAATTTTTGAGTGCTGGATTAAAATTGATCGTATTGCATTTTTATAAAAAAACCACTGTATTTACAGTGGTTTTTTTGATTATGACTTAAATCTAGAGAATCGCTTTTAGACGTTGAATGACTTGTTCACATTGTGCCAGATCAGCAACCAGAGCTAAACGTACATGATTTTCACCCGGATTACCTTGTTCAGTATTACGAGACAGATAACGGCCCGGCAGAACTTTAATATGGGCTTTTTCCATCAGCATTTTGGCAAAGGCTTCATCATTGTCGACTTTGAGCCAGTAGTAGAAACCGGCATCCGGTTTTTTCAGTGGCAGCAGGTGACCGAGTTCTTGCTGGAACAAATCAAATTTGGCGCGGTATTGCACCCGGTTGTCTTCCACATGGGCTTCATCGTTCCAGGCAGCAATAGAAGCCAGTTGGTGCTGTACCGGCATCGCTGCACCGTGATAAGTACGATACTGCAAATACGGTTTTAGTAAAGTTGCGTCACCGGCGACAAAACCTGAACGCATGCCCGGCAGGTTGGAACGTTTAGACAGCGAGTGGAATACCACACAGTTTTTATAGTCATCACGACCGATTTCAGCACAAACTTCCAGTAAACCTACAGGTGCCTGATCAAACCACAGCTCCGAATAGCATTCGTCTGAAGCAATCACAAAGTTATATTGATCCGACAGGGCAATCAGTTTTTTAAACTGTTCTTTAGACAGCACTGCACCGGTTGGATTGCCCGGAGTACAGACAAATAACAGTGCCGTTTTTTCCCAGACTTCTGCCGGAACAGCATCAAAATCACCAAGGTAGTTATTTTCTTCAGTACAGTTGATGAAATATGGTTTTGCACCTGCGAGCAGTGTTGCACCTTCATAAATCTGATAAAACGGATTCGGCATCACCACATAAGGTGCCTCTTCACGATTTACCAAAGCCTGTACAAACGAGAAAATCGCTTCACGCGTACCAGAAACAGGCAGGATATTGCTGTCTGCACTGATGCTATTTAGCTTAAAGCGGCGGCTTAACCAGTTGGCAATACTTTCACGTAGTTCGGGAAGACCTTTACTGTTGGGATAAGTCGATAAATGTTTAAAGTTATCAATAATCGCCTGTTTCACAAACTCCGGTGCAGGATGCTTTGGTTCGCCAATCGACAGGGGAATTAATGGCATATTTGCAGGCTGGATATCCGCAAAAAGCCGATTTAACTTTTCAAAGGGATAAGGGTGCAATAAAGACAAGCTAGAGTTCATGAAATATGTTACCGAGCAGAGTGTTAGTGTTGACCGCTGACCTGATGCGAAGCCTCATCCAGGGCAGCTTTAAGTGCAGCTGCAAATTCTTGAGACTCAGTCGGGCTCATCGGGATGCCATTTTTTTTGGTGACAAAGAAAATATCTTCAGCACGTTCGCCAAGTGTGGCAATTTTGGCAGAGTGGATATCCAGCCCTTGCATCATAAATAAACCGCCAATTTTGGCAAGTAAACCAGGATGATCCAGAGTCGCAATTTCGACCATATTCTGATCCAGAGCCGCATTCATCGTAATATCGACTGTATTTTCAATATCGAAATGACGGAGTTGACGCGGAATCCGGCGTTGCATCAGGCCCGGATATTCATCTGAATGGCTTAATGCGTCTTTCAGGGCTTCAATGACTGTGGCTTCCCGTTCAGGGTCGGTGAGTAAGGTACCAAAGCGATCCAGCACCACATAGGTATCCAGACTAAAAGCTTTGGTCGCGGTAATAATCCGCGCATCTTGAACATCCAGATTCATACGATCCAGAATGGCAACTGTGGTCGCAAACAGGTTCGGTTTATCCTGAGTATAAATAAAGATCTGTACCGCATCCTGAGCATATTTTCGATGCGCCCGCATCAGCACCAAAGGCGCAGGATTATCGCCATGTTGTAAAATGGCGCGGGTATGCCAGGCAATTTCATCCGCGGTTTCTTTCAGGAAATAATCATCACCCAGTTCCTGCCAGACTTTTTCAACATCATAGAGCGAGAAATGCTCGACCAGACGTTCACTGGCTTCAAACTTGGTGTCTTCAATCAGCATCTGATAATCGACCGGACGGCCGAGACCAGAACGGATCACATCACGCGCCTGAGTATAGAGCTGACGCATCAAGGATGCGCGCCAGGTATTCCAGAGCTTGGGATTGGTGGCATTGATATCAGCAACTGTCAGGGTATACAGATAATCCAGATGCTCCATATCGCCCATTTTTTCTGCGAATTCTTTGACCACATCCGGGTCGGAAATATCTTTTTTCTGCGCAGTCACAGACATCACCAGATGATTCTGGATCAGCCAGGCCACCAGATTACTTTCGCGTTCGGTAAAGCCATGGCTACGGCAGAATTTAATGGCATCGGCTGCTCCAAGCTCACTATGATCACCGCCACGACCTTTGGCAATATCATGAAAAAGAGCTGCCAGATATACAATGTCACGACGGGTCAGGCGCTGGAACACTGAACTGACCACAGGAAATTCCTTGGCAAATTCAGGTGCTTTAAAGCGATTTAAATTGCGTAGCAACAATAAGGTATGTGCATCGACCGTATAGATATGGAACAGGTCATATTGCATTAGGCCCAGAATTTGCCCAAAGGCCGGGATGTAATTACCCAGTACGCCATAACGCTTCATCGTCACCAGGGTGTCGTAGAGTCGATGCGGTGAGCGGATAATCGCCATAAACAGCGCCTGATGCACCGGATTATCACGAAAATCCTGATCAATGCGTTTTCCTGCCAAGGTCAGCAGGCGTAAGGTACGCGCACGAATGCCCTGAATTTCAGGACGATTGGCCAACAGGTAGAAAATTTCCAGAATCGCGCTTGGATTTTCCGAGAAAATCTTGTGATGCTGAACTGCTAACTTGCCATCGACCAGTTTGAAATTTTCATTAATTTCCTCAATCTGGCGTTCATATTGCGGTAAACGTGGGGTAATCACAGATTCATTGAAGTAGGCCAACAGCATTTCATTGAGTGTAGAGACTTGCTGTGCGCTGCGATAATAGCGCTTCATGAACTGTTCGATCGGATAGTTCGGATGATGCGCCTCATCACGCACATAGCCGAATTTAGCCGCAATATCACGCTGATAATCGAACAATAAGCGGTTTTCGTCACGCTTGGTCAGGCGGTGCAGGTGATGGCGAATCTCCCAGAGAAAACTTTCAGCTTCTTCGAGCACACCCAGTTCAAATTCTGAAATAAAACCCAGATGTACCAGATCATAAATCCGGTTGACGCGGAAATGTCGTTTGGCAATCCAGCCGATTTGGTTGATGTCGCGGATACCGCCCGGTGCATTTTTAATATCCGGTTCCAGATTGCTTTCGGTATTGTTGTGCTGAGCATAGCGTTTATGCTGCTCATCCATTTTGGCATCAAAGAAGGTTTTATCGGTCCAGGTGCGTGACACGATGCGCCGTGGCCATTTGCACAGGTTCTCATTGCCAATAATCAGGCGTGCTTCGATTAGCGTAGTGGCAACGGTGAGATCACTACTGGCCTGACTGACACAATCATTGATGGTACGCACGCTGATCCCCGGTTTGAAATTACCGACATCCCAGAGTAATGAAATGAAGGTAGAAATCAGCTGTTCCTGCTCTGGACTAATCTCGTCTTCTGACAGGATCATGAGGTCGACATCAGAATAAGGCAGCATTTCACGGCGACCATAACCTCCGACAGCAAACAGGGCCAAATCGGTTTGATCCAGTTCGGCATATTTCCAGAGAAATTGCAGTGCTTCATCAATCAGATTGGAACGTGCCAGAATAATATCCCGAATCGACTGTCCATTTTCAAAACTCTCCTGTAGCTGATTTTCGACATCACTACGCCATTGATTGATGGCTTTAATGTCATGGTTACTTTTAATGTAATTCAGCAGAGGTAAGGTATTGATCATGAACAGTGGTCCGTTGGTATTTCAGCTTAGTTTTGATTAATGCTAACTTGATTTGCGACCTGAAGTGCCAGTTCGCGTGCCTGTTCAATGCTTTCAGCACGTGCAGTCGCAACGCCCATGCGACGCCGTTCGAAGCCTTCAGGTTTGCCAAACAGGCGCAAATCAGTATTGCCGTCTGCTAAAGCAAGATTCAGGCCAGAAAATGAAAGATTACGGTCATCTACCCCGGCATAAATCACCGCGCTGGCAGCCACACTATGCCGTGTGGTATTGACCGGCAGGCCTAAAATCGCACGTGCATGCAATTCAAATTCGCTTTGGAATTGAGAGGCAAGTGTTACCAGTCCGGTATCGTGTGGACGAGGAGAAACCTCACTAAACCATACTTGGTCGCCTTTGATAAAGAGTTCTACACCAAAGATTCCGCACCCCCCCAGTGCTGTGGTGACTTTGTGGGCAATGCGTTTAGATTCCTCTAGCGCTGCCGGAGTCATCGGCTGAGGTTGCCAGCTTTCGACATAATCGCCCGAGTCCTGACGATGTCCGATCGGATCGCAATAAGAGGCTTCGATCTCGCCGGTTGCCGGATTTTTTGCACGAACAGTCAATAAGGTAATTTCAAAATCAAAGTCAATTTGCGATTCGACAATCACCGTACCCTGATTGACGCGTCCACCAGTTTGCGCATATTCCCAAGCCGCGTCTACCTCTGCAAAGCTTTTTACCCGAGACTGGCCTTTGCCAGAAGAGGACATGACCGGCTTGACAAAGTTTGGATAGCCGACATCATCACAGGCAGCACGGAAGGACTCTAAAGTGTCAGCAAATCGGTACGCTGAAGTTGGCAGCCCCAGTTCTTCTGCGGCCAGACGGCGAATGCCTTCGCGGTTCATGGTCAGATTGACTGCTTTAGCCGAAGGAATGACGGTCGCAATATTTTGTTCTTCAACGTCAATCAGTACTTGTGTGGCAATGGCTTCAATTTCAGGAACGATTAAATGCGGCTGGATTTGATGGATCAATTGTTTTAATTCTTCAGCATCGGCCATATTCAAGGTATAGGAATAATGCGCGACTTGCATGGCAGGTGCATGCTCATAACGGTCAGCAGCATGAACTTCGACCCCAAGACGTTGTAGTGAAATCACCACTTCCTTGCCCAGTTCACCAGAACCCAATAATAGAACTTTATAGGCAGAAGCTTGCAGGGGAGTACCAATAGTCACGCTCATGTGTGTCATCCATGCTTGATTTTATGGACTTTTAGCATAGCAGAACTGAGCCGGCAGTTAAGCCAAGATTCATACAAAATTGTGATATTGTCCAACAGTTTTATTTATAAAGTTTTTCTGGAGGTAAGTAAGGCGTAATTGTCATGTCACTGATCTGTCAGACTGATTTGAAGACGGTATATCCTGTTTTGGCAATAGCTTTTTTCTATCTACAACTGGTCGAGTATTAAAAAAGTATAAAAGAATACGGAAATGATTTTATTTGAGCTTTTTCTTTCAGGAAAAATAATAGGGATCAGCTAATTATTTTTATATAATAAAGACCTATACTATTCCATAAGCATAAGTCTTTATCTTGATTGATCAGTCAGTTCAAGCTTAAAACGTCATCGGCACATAAGTATAAACCAGACCATAGGTCAGTGCTGCGGTCAGGGTCGCCATCACGATGCGTTTGAATTTAAAGTAAAGCGCAGTGAGTACGATAAATCCGACCAGCATCGCAATACTTTTATTCGGTGTTGCTAATAATGGCGGTAAGGTAGCAACTACCAGCATGGAGCTGATTGCCGCAATGCCGATTGAACCCAAGGCAATTTTTAGCCACAATGCTCCGCGTTTTTGTGAGCCTTGCTGAAATTTCTGAATCACAAAAAAAGGCCCGAAGCGTGAGACGAAATTGGCGATCCCGACGACAATGCCGACCAGAATAATCTCTAGATTCATGCTTGATCTCCTGCATGTTCAGGATCTGGCTGTTTTAAGATATAGTGCTTGAACAGGCCGGCAAAAATACCAGAACTGATGCCAATGAAAATCGCGGCAGACAGATCAATAAAGTAACAGGCCACAGCAGAAACCAGAATGGTGACAGCCACAACAAAAGTATGTTTCTTCTCAAAAGCAGCCAATAGGAAACTCAGGAACAGCGCAGGTAACAGGAAGTCTAGAGCCGCTTGCAAGAATTGCGGCAGATTGCTGACCTGATCGGCAAATAAACCACCGAGAAAAGATCCCAATGCCCAGGACATCCAGCTAAACAGGCTTAAACCCAGCATCCAGGATTCAGACCATTCCTGACGCCGTTGCGAGAGCTTGATCATGCCGGAAGCAAAAACCTCATCGGTCAGACCCCAAGACCAGATCGCGGTTTTCTTTAAATTCAGCCGGTCTTGAATCAGGTTTTGCAGCGCAGGGCCATAGAGCAAATGCCGAATGTCTAGGGCAATCACCGTTAATGCCGTCATCCAGATAGATGTGCCACTGCCTAAAAGTGCGACCACAAGGAACTGGCTGGCACCTGCATACATCGAGCAGGAAAGAAACAGCGCTTCCCAAGCCGTAAAGCCAAACTGAGTGGCTGAAACGCCAAAAGCAAACGACACTGGTAAATAAGTGAAGATGATCGCTTGGCTATCTTTTGCACCTTGCCAGAAGCCAGCAGGTTGCGTAGCGAGTTGATTCTGTTCAGACACGACACACCTTGAAGGAGAGTTGAACGATGGGTCAAATGAAGATTGTGTATTCTACGTGAATTTAATAGCATAGTGCCGAAATGTTTAAATTGGCGAGCCTGATATGTGGATGTTCAAGACACGTACGATGCTGACAGCTGCTTTAATGAGCACTGCATTGTTGTTACAAGCGTGTGGGAATGACAGTCAATCGACTGATAAGCCAGAAATTAAACCGGCACCTAAACTGACGAATGATGCGACCACCTATGCCAATGCGGCATGGCAACTGATCAATAAAGTCGATCCACTGGTTTATCATAAAGAAGTGGATCAGCTGGAAACCCAGGTGCGTCAACCGGCACGTAAGCTGAGCACAGACTGGCGTATTAATGTCAAAATGACCGATTCGGTGACTGAAGGTAAATATGCTCTGTGCCGTAAAGCCTTAACCAGTCTGGAAATCTGGGCGCGTACCGTGATCGACAATGGCAGCAGTCTGGAACAAAAGCAGGCGGATTATGAGCGGGATAAACTGCAATGTCAGAATGCGATTGATAATCCTGAATTGGGAAATACTGATCCCAAACAAAAAGGCACCGCGATTGCTAATATGCAATAAACCTTTAGCCATTTAGTTATAAGCATAAAAGCCAGTCATTCAGACTGGCTTTTTTAGGATGAGACAACAGCAAGACTCTAAAAAGAGGGTATCCACACATGTTCTAATAAAATCACAAATACACCACAGATCAGGAGTGTGCTGCCAATTATGCGTTTAATCAGAATAGGTGTAGACATGGTCGATCTCCTTAAATATTTAAAGCTAAAGCGTGTTCAATGCTTCCAGATAACGACGATTCACTTCTTGCCAGTTCACGACATTGAAAAAAGCCGAGATATATTCCGGACGACGGTTTTGATAGTGCAAATAATAGGCATGTTCCCAGACATCCAGACCTAAAATGGGAATATTGCCATGCATCAGTGGAGAGTCCTGATTGGCGCTGCTTTCTACAATAAGTGTTTGATCTGGCGCAACACTCAGCCAGGCCCAACCGCTACCAAAACGGCTCAGTGCTGCCTGGGTAAAGGTGTCTTTAAATGCCTCGAATCCGCCTAATTCATGTTCAATGGCCTTTGCAATTTCAGCTTCTGGATGGCCGCCACCGTCTGGACTCATGACTGTCCAGAACAGGGAGTGATTGGCATGTCCACCGGCATTATTGATCACGTTCTGTTTTAATTGCTGCGGTACTTCATTGAATTTGCTAATTAAGGCTTCGACCGATAAATCTTCCCATTCGGTTCCTGCGATCCCTGCATTGATATTATTAATATAGGTTTGATGATGCTTGCTATGATGAATTTCCATGGTCTTGCTATCGATATGAGGCTCTAGGGCATCATAGGGATATGGCAGTACAGGCAGGGTATAGCTCATGGTCAGGATTCCTTTGCTAGAATGAAGTCATGTTATTTTTCATTAGATTTAACATACGCCTGAATTTAATATTTTTATATGAGAATAATTATCATTATTGTTAATATGTGTGAATTATGCGTTGCCTGTAAGTTTTCTACGCTCGGTCATCTTATTTCCTAGGTAATAAAAAAGCCCCAGAAGGGGCTTTTTCACACAGCAAATACTTAGACGTTAAAACGGAAATGTAAAACGTCGCCATCCTGAACGATATAGGTTTTACCTTCTAGACGCCATTTACCGGCTTCTTTTGCACCCGCTTCGCCGTTGTACTGCACGAAATCATCATAAGCAATACATTCTGCGCGGATAAAGCCTTTTTCAAAGTCGGTATGAATTACACCAGCGGCTTGCGGTGCAGTTGCACCAACTTTCACAGTCCAGGCACGAACTTCCTGTACACCTGCGGTGAAGTAAGTTTGTAAGCCAAGTAGTGAATAACCTGCACGAATCACCACGTTTAAACCAGGTTCTTCCATGCCCATCGCTTCCAGGAATTCAGCACGGTCTTCATCTTCAAGCAATGAAATTTCCGCTTCAATCTGGTTGCAAAGAGGTACGACAATTGCATTTTCTTCAGCAGCCAATTTTCTCACTGCATCCAAATGCGGGTTATTTTCAAAACCGTCTTCAGCAACGTTGGCAATATACATGGTTGGTTTAAGCGTCATTAAGCCAAAGCCACGTACCAGTTTACGTTCGTCATCATCCAGATCCGCTGCGCGAGCCGGTTTGCCTTCATCGAGTAAAGGCTGGATTTTTTCTAATACTGCTTTAGTAGCAATTGCTTCTTTGTCACCACCTTTGGCAGATTTAGTCAAACGGGTAATCGCTTTCGCCACCGCGTCGAGATCTGCAAGCGCGAGTTCTGTATTAATCGTGGCGATATCATCCAGTGGATCAATACGACCATTCACATGAATGACGTTTTCATCTTCAAAACAACGTACCACGTGAGCGATTGCATCAGTTTCGCGGATGTTGGCCAGGAACTGGTTACCTAAGCCTTCACCTTTAGAAGCACCAGCGACCAGACCTGCGATGTCCACAAATTCCATAGACGTTGGAATCACGCGCTGCGGTTTAACAATTGCTGTCAATTTGTCTAAACGTGGGTCAGGAACAGGCACGATGCCGGTATTTGGTTCAATGGTACAGAACGGGAAGTTTTCTGCAGCAATAGCAGCTTTGGTTAAAGCATTGAAAAGTGTAGATTTGCCAACGTTCGGCAAGCCGACAATACCGCAATTAAAACCCATGAAATAACTCACAAAAGCGTTATATAAAAATTGCCCCCGATTTTACATGAAAGCACGGCTAAAGTCAGGTCATGCACTTGTGGTTTATTGCAATCAAATGCTTCTTATAACTTAAAAGCTCCGCTGAGCTTTCCCGGATTTATTATGAGTCCGCCGAATATAGAGGAATAATCAGCCAGTATTGTACTTTTGGATAAAAATCACATTGTTTTTCTAAAATTGAGTGACTAAAGTATCTGAATAAAACAGCGGCCTATACGCCCTGATCCAATAACGATAAACATGGAGCATGCATGCGAACTTTATACCAGTTTCCTTTATCTCACTTTTGCGAAAAAGCACGTTGGATGCTGGACCATAAAGAGCTGTACTATGTTGCTCACAACCTGATTCCCGGCGTACATCGGGCTTTTGCCCGACTGAAAACAGGACAGAATCGTCTGCCTATTTTGCGCGATCAGGACAAATGGATTGCAGATTCAACCCAGATTGCGCTTTATCTGGATGATACTTATCCAGAACATCGTTTATTGTATGCTGAAGGACATTTTCGAAATAAAGCCTTAGAAATTAATGAAATTACTCTGGAGCTGGGTCGTCATGTCCGCCGCTGGATGCTCTCTCAAGCGCTGACTTCCGATCATGAATCTCTCGATATTTTAATTGGTGAGCAGGGCTATTTGCGCCAGTTTGAAAAATTTTCTAAACCTTTATTAAAAGCGATGGTCGCCAAGGGTTATGCATTGAATGAGGAAACCGTGGCGGAATCCAAACAGCATATTGATGTCACTGTACAGCAACTCAATCAGATGCTGGTTAGTCAAGGTGGATATTATTTTGTCGGAAATCGTTTAGGTCTGGCGGATATTGCTGTCTGTTCTATGCTTGCTCCATTATTGGCGATTCCGGGGACGCCGTGGGAAAAAGAAAATTTTGAAACCTTGTCCGAAGAATATCGTGATTATCAGCAGCATTTAAATGCGTTGCCTCTGGGTGAATATATTTGTCGTATTTACCGAACCGAACGCAATGCGCGAGTAGACTGGCGTGGTGTATAAGCTTCAAGGCAAATCCTAAAATTAAAAACGCGCATTTGCGCGTTTTTAATGAGATGATGATTAACCCCAAGGATTATTTGGGTCGATATCAATATTTTTACTAAAGTGATTGAACAGTGAACCAAAATCAAAGCTGGATGAACCACCACCACTGCTGATATTTTGAATCGTATCTTGAATGTCAGGCAGAATAGCAGACAAGTCAATATTGGAATCTGTGGCACCCACATCTTGGACCAGATCACCTGGATCGGGTAATTCAATCGAAGAGCTATTATCAATCAATTGCCCAATGCCTCCGGCAATGCTCCCTGGATCAAACCCGTTTGAAGCAGAGGAAATTCCTTCGATCAGAGTACCCAGATCCAGATCACTATCTAGATTGAGATGACCCAATAATCCTCCTAAATCTATGCCATTTGAGCCATTCGCGATCAGGCCGCTGAGTAAATCGGTAAAGCCATCGAGATCAAAATCCCCCGCTGCATTCTCACCGACAAAACCGCTAATTAAATCTGTGATAGCACCGATATCAAAATCATTGCCTGTATTGCCGCCGATTAAACCGCCGATCAGATCTGCAATCGCGCCGATGTCGATATCACCTAGTGCACCAGACCCACCAATCAGACCACCAACCAGCTGAACGATTTGTGCAATATCAATCTCGCCATTACTGCCGATGAGGTTGCTGACCAGATCTGCAATCGCAGCAATGTCGATGTTGCTTGAACCACCGATGAGACCACTCACCAGTTGGGCAATTTGTGCAATATCAATCTCGCCATTACCGCCGATGAGGTTGCTGACCAGATTTGCAATCGCAGCAATGTCGATATTACCTAAACCACCAGAACCGCCGATCAGGCCGCTGACCAGTTGGGCAATTTGTGCAATATCAATCTCGCCATTACCGCCGATGAGACCGCCGACGAGTTTGGAAAGAGCACCAATATCCAGATTGCTGCTATTTTCGCCATTAGGCCATTCAACAAATTGGTGATCTGGCCAATATTAAACTGCCCCCATTGGATTGGGTTAAGCTGCTGATCAGACTCTGAATATCTAACTTCGAAGCATTTGAACCAGACAACTGAATTAATAAATTGCTCAGATTTGCGCTGTTCAGACTATGTCCAGAGAGAAGGCTGTTTAATAATGAGCTCACGGAAGGTTGTGAATTAGAGCTGTTTAGACTGCCAATGAGATTGCTAAGCGTACCTGAGGCTGTTCCAGCGAATAAGCCACCTAACAGGCTTTTAGTTTGTGTTTCAGCCGTTAAGACAGGACTCACCTTGGTTTTAATCAAACTTAAAATTTTAGAAGCCATGAGCATTCCTTATTTAATATTTTTGAAAAATGCTATTTTTATTTTTAGTGCGGCTTTGTTTTAATCTATTTCTATACACTTGTAAAAGATAAGTGGCTGAACTGTGCGGGTACTTGAAGGTCTGGCTTGTATTTTGCTGGACTAATTAAACTTAAACTATTAAAAAATAAATAATTCTAAAAAATTACCATTGGTCATTTTTTAGAATTATATGATTAACGGTTATCTGGTTCAGGATTGAAAGTTACTTTATAAAATGGCAGAAGATTTGGAAAATATTTTCAGAATATGAAAACTTTGTGAAAAATAAATAAATATTGTATAACAGGGAGAGCGCAATATTTTGCTATTTTTATTGATTATTAAGAAAGAGTATAAAAATGGAACTGGATCGTTTCGATAAACATATTCTAGAAATATTGACCCATGAGGATGTCAATCTGAATGAACTGTCAGAGCGGGTAAATTTATCTGTGAGTTCAGTCCATCGCCGGATCAAACACTTGATCGATCACAATATTATCAGTGGCTTAAAGCGTGAAATTAATTATCAGAAATTAGGTTTCACGCTGCATGTACTGTTACAGGTGTCGCTAAGTAAACATGATAGTGATACTTTTGCTAAATTTCTGGAAGAACTGGAAAGTATTCCCGAAGTGATTAATGCCTTTTTGGTCACCGGCCAGTCTGCGGATTTTATTGTCGAAGTAGTGGCGCGAGATATGGAAAATTATAGTGAAATTTTACTCAAGCGTATCGGGAAAATTGAGCATGTGGTTGCACTGCATTCGAGCTTTGTCATTAAAGAATATAATGTCTTTAACTGTAGCGGATTACTCAATAAAGTTTGATCCTAGGCGAGAGTAGTAGACAACTATAAAAAACGCACCCAAGGGTGCGTTTTTAGTTTTGATCAAGCTTAAGCGTCTAATTGCGCCATCACTTCATCAGTAAACTCTACGTTGGTATATACGTTTTGAACATCATCTAAATCTTCAAACATATCGATCATTTTCAAAATCATTTTGGCTTGATCAACATCTGTAATTTCAGCTTTGGTTGAAGGGCTCATCACCACTTCAGCATTGTCAGACTTCAGACCTGCTGCAGTGAGCGCATCCTGTACATCACCAAAGCTTTCAGGCGTGGTAATTACCAGAATTTCATCTTCAGCAATTTCAATATCTTCCGCGCCTGCTTCCAAAGCTACTTCCATGATTTGATCTTCTAAAGAAACATCTTCAAAAGTGATCTCGCCACGTTTGGTAAACAGATAAGCCACTGAACCGGCAGTACCTAAGTTACCATTGGTTTTTGAGAAGCAATGGCGAACATCAGGAACAGTACGATTCAGGTTGTCTGTCATGGTCTCTACCAGAACAGCAACACCACCTACACCATAACCTTCATAGGTCACTTCTTTCAGGTCGTCGTTATCTTCGCCACCCGCACCACGTTGAATGGCACGGTTGATCACATCACGTGTCATATTTACAGATAATGCTTTTTCAACCACCGCACGCAGACGAGGGTTGCTACCTGCATCTGGACCACCGAGTTTTGCCGCAGTGGTTAATTCACGAATATATTTGGTAAAAAGCTTACCACGACTCGCATCTTGTTTTGCTTTACGATGCTTAATATTGGCCCACTTGGAATGACCCGCCATGCGAACTTTGCTCCTTGTAGATTGGCTGTATGCCTATCAGAATGCCGAAATTCTACCATAAGCTTTTTTTTAAAAAAAAGTGTCTGGATTTGAGATTTCAGGATAAAACAAAAAAATTGTATTAAATTGATAGAAAAGGGGAATGCTATAGTGCAGTTTTTGATTTTATTTTTCAAATTTATACAAATGCTTTAGGAGGACATGAACAGCAAAGGATCTGTTCATGTCGAGCACTGTTACTGAGCTTATTCCGGAATGACAATATCCAGATCCACTTTATCTTTATAGAGCTGTTTGATTAAGGCCAGATCTTGAGCCAGATCTGTTGGATAAATCTTGCCTAAAATGCCACCTTGTTTGGTTCTGGAATTGGCATATAGCAACACAATCGGCACATTGGCAGCTTTGGCAATATGCCAGAAGCCGGTACGGATCGGTTTACGTGCTTCACCTTGCTTGGCACGTGTCGCTTCTGGTGCAATCACCAGATTAAACTTTTCATTATTCTGAAAATGCTCCACCATCTGGGTCACGATATCTTTATTGGCCTTGCGGTCAACAGGAATACCGCCGACAGCTTTTAATAGCGGTTTGAAAGGTCCTTTAAATAGTTCTTTTTTGATCAAGGTATGAACTTTAAGATCATAAATCTGGAAGAGGGCAATCGACAGCACCGCATCCATCATTGAAGTATGTTCAAAGCCAATAATGACCTGTTTGTCTTCGAGTACATCTGGTTCGACATGATATTGCCAACCCGCAAGTTTAAATGCAGATTCGCCAATGAATTTATTTAGCATAAGCACAGATTAAGTAAAAGCCATATGTGGAGAATTGCATAATTTCTTCTTGTTCGGCCATTCAGTCAATAGGCTGGCAAATAAAACGTGTAAATAATGTAGAAATCTATAATTTCTTGATCTTTTTAAACTGAAATATTAAGAGCTAAAATGTATAAATAAAAAATTTTGATATTAAAAAAGTATTATTAGATATAAAAAAAGTCTTAAAATGGTGAAAAAATGACTATCCAGAGCAAGATTTAGTTATTAGACTTTTGTCGAAGAAGAGAAGGGGTATTAATCCTTTCTATTTTGTTGTTCTTTCTACTCTGAGATTGAAAACTATGACATACATTACAGCCTTTGTAGTCTCTTTATTGATTTTAGTGCTTATAATTGTATGGTCTTTCATCGAAATTAAGCAGGATTTGCGTAAAGAAAAAGAAATGAAGTCTCAATTCTAATTTTTCTTTATTCTGCAGCTCATATACTTTTCCATCATTTTTAATATTTTATCAAATATTTTTTGATACTTTATAAATATACTGAGACGTCAAATCTATCAAATGTATGCTTTATTCTATGAGGTTGACGTCAATATTTCAGGCTAGGCTGCCTTAAATTGATCTGTATATACCCATTTTTCTGCATGTCTTTAGACTGAAGTATTAAAGAACTAGAATTTCTTTCGAATCAAGTCATGATGATTGCTGCCTAAGTGTTCAAGTGGTTATAAAAGTACTTGTCTTTCAAAAAAATCTTAGCTAGTATTCATGACGCTTGAACTTATTGATAAATAAAGTTTTCAGCATGTAGGGCCTATAGCTCAGTTGGTTAGAGCAGCGGACTCATAATCCGTTGGTCGACAGTTCAAGTCTGTCTGGGCCCACCATATAAATCAACCACTTACGTGTACTAATCGTAAGTGGTTTTTTTGTTTTTAGATTCTGGTAAGCATATGGTAAGCAAAATAGATCAACAAAAATCAGACTACTAAATTAATCAAGCAAGAACTCTTTACTAAGCGTATCCAGGAATTCATAAGTATTATTTTCATTTTTTAAGTGATTTTGTATTTCTGTTAAGTACTCACACATTTTGAAATGGTCGAAAATTTCAAAATTTTCAAATTTTGACGATTTGTATGGTTGCAGATGTATTTGGCACAATTTTAAGAAAAATATTCCTTCTAAGCATAGGTTGGCTAAGATTGGTTTTAAATTTGAAATAAAAAAAGCTATGCAGTTGTCCATTTTTTCTAAGTCCAAATCAAATCTTGCTTTATGGTATGCATATAATATATAGCTATAAAAATCTAAAATGTTTCCATATTTTAAGAATTCAGATTCATCTAGGTGAACGTTTTCATTGAAGAGTGTTGGTTCGATAATGGTTTTATTATTAATAGCCTCGATACTGACCTCTTCGAATTTTGATAAAAAAAATTCAAGATAAGATCTTGTAGCGGGTCTGATTTTTAAGAAATCCCAGACTGGATGATTAAAATATAAGCTGGAATTTTCGACAATTGCATCAATTCTTTTTAATTTTACGGCATTTGGTTTCGTTTCGCCTTTTGAATATTTATACCAGATTCTAGAATCTGCTTGATTTAAGCTCTGACCGATTTTATTTGCGTTCGTTTGATAAAATGTAATTTCTTTTGAATTGAGTTTAGAAGACTGAAAGTTCTCTAGTAATGAAATTCTGTCTTCCACTTCAAGATATGCAATATCAATTTTATTGTCCAGACAGAATTTACTGAATTCATCATCAAATATATTCGCAACTATTCTTGTCTCAAGATATCTGTACCAAAAAATAGTTTGAAGAGCATCAATAATATTTTTCTTCGGTTGTCCCACGGATTTCATATCTAAATGTTGTCAAGTTATTCATTGATACATTGAACATTAACATCAAATGAAAAATCAACTAAAAAATACTTAATTCAATTGAAACAGGAAGCTTCTTTATGAAGCATGAATCTTTATTAATCTCAACTGCTGACGCTGCCAAACTGCTTGGCATGCAACCACAGACTTTAAGGAAGTGGGCAATTTATGAAAATGGTCCGGTTACTCCAAAACGGCATGGTCGTTTGTTGCGTTGGAATCGTAATGAAATTTTAAGATTTGCAGGCGAAATTAAGTAACTCAATCATTTAATCCCTCCTTAAATTTTATAAAAACAACTGCTTCTTATTCTGAAGCAGTTTGAGGAGGATTTTGTCTAATTATTAGGTTTATATAAATGCAAAAAATTAAAACTGTTGCCATGACTCATGATTATGATGGGTACCTGATTGATAAAAATATTGAAGAGTCTTTGTATTTAGATGAACAGCCATTTTTTATTCAGAAAATTGGTGGTGATATTGAAAGCCTAGTTTATCCTACAGTTACTGACTTTAAATCACAGTATATAAAAACTGCCTGCGATACTAATCCCGTACTTGTAAAATTTAATATTACTACTTCTCATCTATTTTTTGAGTTTAGAGAAAATTCATATTTAGATAAAGACAATGCAAAGTTCGACTATGAAGGGTTTTTGGCAGTAGATTTATATAGTAAGAGTGGTCATCATTGTGGGGTTTTGGCTCTAGGTAGAAAAAAAGGTGATTATAAATCAACGAATTTAATGCAGCGTGTGATAGGGCACAGTGGAGTGGCTGTATTTAACAAAAATGCAGCTCATGCAAAAATCAATTACTGTACGAACAGAATGGATGTTGCATTAAAAATAGCCCAGTGTGGTGAGCGTGTAGCATTTGCGAGTAAGTTAGATGATTGTGTTGATTTTTTTTTAAATACCACAAATAACAGCCCTATTATGGTTGATAAATCACACACTAATATTAATGCTTTAAGCTTGTTTAATTCTGATGTGATCTTAAAGGCAAAAAATAAGATAGACCTACAAAGCTATCTCCAACAGTTATACACTGATTTTACTAAACAGTATGGGGTTGTGGAGGAAGATCCTCAAGTTGATAAGACCGTAATAGATACAATTAACATCGTAAATATGAATGATATTCCTGCCTTGCCAATTCTATGGTTATGGCCTGGGTGGTTACCATTAGGCAAGATGACAATTTTGGCTGGTGCTGGTGGGTGTGGTAAAACAAATCTATCACTTGCATTAATTGCAACCATTACAACAGGCAGATTTTTTCCAGATGGCCTACGATGTGAAAATCCAGGGAAAGTCTTAATCTACTCAACAGAAGATGATCCAGCAGACACATTAAAACCTCGGTTAATTGCAAATGATGCAGATATTAGCAAAGTATCTTTCATTGCTGGACGAACAAATCATGAAGGTAAATTAGAACCATTTGATCCAGCGAAAGATTTTCCCAAAATTGAAAAGTATATAAAGGATAATCCAGATCTTAAGTTATTAATGATTGATCCCATCATCTCTGCTGTAAGCGGGGATATGAATAAAGCAAACGATGTAAGAAGGTCCTTACAGCCTTTAGTTGATTTGGCTAATCAATATAATTTTGCAATTTTGGGCATCACTCATTTTGCTAAAGGTAGTTTAAATAATAATCCGGCTGACAGAATTTTAGGCTCTCAAGCGTTCAGTGCATTGGCACGTATGGCTTGGACAGCTGCTCGGCGAGAAACTGAGGGTGATTATATTTTCGTACGAGCAAAAAGTAATATTTCTACTTTAGATGGCGGAATTCGTTATGATCTTGAGTCTATGATAGTTGAAAATATTATTGAAACTACAAAAACAACTTGGTTGGGTGTGATTGATGGGGCTGCTAAGGAGCTGTTAAATACTGCAGAGTTAAGTGGGTGTGAAAATAATTCTGTAGTTGATGCAGCAAAAGAGTTCTTGATTGAGTTGTTAAGTACTGTTGATAAAATGTCTTCTAAAGATGTTCAAGCTCAAGCTAAGGAAGCGGGTTTTAGTTTAGCATCAATTCGTCGCGCACAAGAAAGGTTAAATATCAAGCCATTCAGGCCTCACGGCGAAAAAAGTTGGTTTTGGTCATTGCCCAAAATTCATAAATTAGACGAGCCCAGCAATTTTTAATCCCAAATTCATCCATTGAACAATATGATCAAGTTGGACGATATGGGGGTAAATAGTTGAAATATATTAATATTCATATTGCTCAAAATAAATAAGTATGAGCAATATGATTATCAAGTTGAAATATTATATAAATCATTAGGTTATATTTAATTTGTTCATGTTGCTCAACTTGCTCAAATAGATGTTTGATAGTTCACTCTGCAACTAAATTCAACCCAAAGCTCTTCATAGATTTTATGGAAGCTAACGAGAGTGCATCTATTAAATCCATATTTTTCAAAATATTGATTATCCATGAAGTATGCAACCGCTTCATAAGTATTAAGATGTTGAACTACGTCTAGCTGACTACAAAATCTCGGATTAAATTGAAGCTGTAACGCCGTAGTTTCAATAATTTTTGTTGCAATCATTTTAGAAATTTGACGTACATTTAAATTTCGAATTGCTGGATGAATAGAAACAGGGAGGTGGCTCGGTGAGCTGCTCATAAGAGACTCCTAAAGTGAATTTACTTCAATGGTCGGTTATGAAAGAATGCAAAGGTAAAACGTCGAAATTTTACATCTTTCATGTCAGTGCTTTGATATGAAACGCATGAGTGTTTTATTGTCGAGATAAGACACTCATGCACATACACTATTCTTCATATTAAATTTCCTCTTTTAATTTCTTTTGATGATGTCTTTTTGTCGAAATAGACAATAAAATGCTGTCATGTATATATATGAAAACTTGTCTATGTAGTCAAGTATTTATTGTCTATTTATGGTGTTTTATGTTGATTGAGATGGATTCTGAGCTGTTTTGTGCACGGCTTAAAGAAATAAGAACACAAAGAAAAATGACGCAGCAGGATATTTCTGAAAAAACAGGTATTCCTTCAACATCTATTTCACATATCGAAGCTGGCTCTCGAAAGCCATCTTTAGAGAATTTTTACAAGCTTGTGGTTGTTTTGAATGTTTCTGCCGACTATTTGCTTGGTCGTACAGATCAATATTCAGATTTGGGTACTGACCCAATTTCAAAATCAATCCAAGGTTTACCAGAGTCTGAAAGAGAGATGATTCAGAAATTCATCTTGTCTTTGCAAAAGACATAATTTCAAAAAATAATTGCTCAACTTTTTGAGTAGATCAGATATATAAATTGATTTGGAAAAACTATGAACCTTAATGAGTTAAAACAGTTAGAAGATCAACTTTGGTCAGCTGCCGATAGTCTACGTGCAAATACAGACTTAAAACCGAATGAATACTCCACCCCTGTACTTGGTCTAATTTTTTTAAAGTTCGCTGATAACAAATACGGCGCAGCTGAAGAAGCGATTTTAAAAGAGTTTAATGAACTTAAAGGGACACGCCGTGAAAAGCCTCTGGCTGAAATAGCCATTAAACATTGTGGTTTCTATCTACCTGATAATGCCCGTTATAACTACTTACTCGAACTTCCTGAAAGTGAAGATTTAGCATCAAGAATCAAAGAAGCGATGCAGGCAATTGAAGATCATCAAGGTCAAGAAGATTTTAAAGATGTTTTGCCTAAAAATGACTATCAGGCATTTAACCGTCTACCTCAAAGTAAACAGGCGTTAAAAGGTTTAGTCCGTAGTTTTTCAAATATTCCTTCTGATGCTTCAGGTGATGTATTCGGTAAGATTTATGAATACTTCCTCGGTAAGTTTGCCTTGTCTGAAGGTCAAAAAGGTGGTGAATTCTTTACACCAACTTCAGTTGTGCGATTGATGGTTGAAATGATCGAACCATATAATGGTTCTGTATATGATCCTGCCTGTGGTTCAGGTGGTATGTTCGTTCAGTCTTTACAGTTTGTAGAACGTCGTAAAGAATTAAGCAAGAAGCTTGGTGAAGCTGAGACAAACAATAGCTTATTTGTCTACGGTCAAGAAAAGACGCTTGATACTGGCAAACTTGCCAAAATGAACTTGTTCGTAAATGGCCTTAAAGGTGATATTCGCCAAGCAAACTCTTATGCAGAAGATCCATTTAAGGGCTTTGAAAAGTTTGACTACATCATGGCAAACCCACCATTTAATGTGGATGATGTAGCACTTGCGACAGTTGAAAACGATCCTCGTTTTAATAGCTATGGTTTACCACGTAACAAAACCAAAACTAAAAAAGCAGATGATAATGCCAAGGCTGAAACAGTGCCTAATGCCAATTACCTTTGGATTAATTTATTTGCCACGTCTTTGAAGAATGCAGAGCAAGCGAAGCTATCTAATAGTGGTCGTGCAGCGTTAGTGATGCCTAACTCTGCTTCAGATGCACGTAATTCAGAAGCTGATATACGTCAGACATTGATCGAGAATAATTTGATTTATGGCATGCTGACTTTGCCTTCAAATATGTTCTATACCGTAACGTTACCTGCAACCTTATGGTTCTTCGATAAAAATAAAAAAGACGACAAGATTTTGTTTATTGATGCTCGAAATATCTTTAGACAGATTGACCGTGCCCATCGTGATTTTACCGATGAACAGATTCTGAATATTGCCATGATTAGTAAGCTACATAAGGGGCGTAATCATGAATATATTAGTTTGGTGGATGATTACTTTAGACAAGGTATGGCGAAGCTTGAAGCTACTGTTCCCCATGTTGAGCCTAGCTTTAAGAGGCTCAAAGATGCTTTAAAAGATGATGTAGCGATTGTTCAAAGTGTTGATACGCTAAATACACATTGGCATGCACTTAAACCACTTAAAGAAAGTTTTGATGCTTATGTGAAAGACTTCCCTCAAGTGGTCACAAAAGATTTAGTGGTCCAACTGAATGAAGCTCAAAAAACATTAAGAGCAAGTTTTACGCCGTTTTTTAAAGCCATTGCTGATGAAGCCAAAGTTTTAGATAAAGCGATTCGTGAAAAAGAGAAAGTACACAATGAGTTAGTGAAACAGACTCGTGCTGAAATTGTTGAAGCTAAGGAAAATGACAATAAAGATCTGTTTAAAGTGAAGGATACGAAGCTTAAAGCTTTAAATGCTTTATCAGCAGATATTAAAGAAGTGAAAGCTTTACTTGCGGATATTAAAGCTGACCGTGGTGAAGCTGAGTATTTCT
This sequence comes from Acinetobacter sp. YH12100, assembly GCF_013419135.1. Classification (NCBI taxonomy): domain Bacteria; kingdom Pseudomonadati; phylum Pseudomonadota; class Gammaproteobacteria; order Moraxellales; family Moraxellaceae; genus Acinetobacter; species Acinetobacter sp. YH12100. Next base: position 49,985 of record NZ_VPAQ01000014.1, read on the forward strand.
TTAATCATATTTCATGGTTACAAGAGCGTTTCCCAGACGCTGAATATGAAGATGTGACGGGTCTTTGTAAGCTAGCAACGCCTGATGAAGTAAAAGAGCAGGATTACTCTTTAAATGCAGGGCGTTATGTAGGTGTGGTGATTGAAGAAGATGGTTTAAGCGAAGATGAATTTCTTAGCCAACTTGATGAGCTTAATACTGAATTCAAAAATCTGACAGAAGAAGCTAAATCTATTGAGCAAGTTATTTTTAATAATTTGAATGTGATTTTAGGAGCTTGATAGATGTTTATTGAGAAAACATTAGGTCAGTTGTGTGAGTTAGGCAAGGGAAAGATTCAAACTGGTCCTTTTGGTTCACAGCTACATCAGGCTGATTACTCTGAAGAAGGTACACCTGTTGTTATGCCAGCAGACATCATTGATGGGAAAATTAGTGAAGCCAAAATTGCTCGTGTGTCTGAAGATCATGTAATGAGATTAGAACGTCATCAATTGGCTATCGGTGATATTGTTTATGGTCGTCGAGGTGATATTGGACGCCAAGCTTTAATTACCTCAAAAGAAGAAGGTTGGTTATGTGGAACAGGTTGTTTAAGGGTAACTGTTGGGAAAAAATCACCTATTGACCCAGAATATTTACATCTATATTTAAAAATGCCTGATGTTATTTCATATATTCAAAATCAGGCAATTGGCGCAACCATGCCAAATCTAAATACAGAAATTTTAAAAAGAATTCCTATTAGATATCCTGAAAAAATAGCTGATCAGAAAAAAGTGATTGCTGTTTTAAAGGCATATTTTGATCTCATCGAAAACAATAAAAAGCGTATCCAAATTTTAGAAAATATGGCTGAAGAGCTATATAAAGAATGGTTTGTACGTTTTCGTTTTCCAAATTGGGAAAATACAGAGTTTGAAAAAGGTCTCCCAGTAGGTTGGAAAAATGTAAGGTTTGATTCGTTCTGTAAATTCAAAAAAGGAAAAAATCCTGAAGAAATACTAAATTCACCTGATGATGCTGTGATGTACATCAATATGGAATCATTAACGGGTGAAGGAACAAGTTATGCAAGAAAGCAAAAAAATAGCGTTGAATGTAGTATTGGTGATTTATTAATGCTTATGGACGGCTCAAGATCTGGATTAGTATTTAGGGCCAATAATATGGGTATAGTTGGTTCAACACTATCAATCATTGAAGTGAATAATAAGTTCAAAAACTATGTTTTTGAGTACTTAAAAGCTATGAAAACTTCAATTGTATCGAATAACACAGGATCAGCTATTCCTCATGCAAATAAGGATTATATTAATCGTATGCTAGTTTGCATTCCTGATAATTTAATTATTTCAAAGTTCAATGAAATTTATGACAGTCAATACTTGCTAATTAAAAACTTACAGCAACAAATCAAGTGGCTTGAACAAACTAAAACGGCATTATTGCCTCGGTTAATTTCAGGAAAATTATCAGTGGAAAACTTAGATATTCAGTTTCCACCATCAATGCAAGAACAGTAAGTTATAAAAAATAGACATATTTAGAGGGATATAGGGGATAAATTGTGGCAAAAGTAACACGTAACTTCATCAGTGAAGATGACATTGAACAAGAAGCCATCAAGATTTTAAGCACAGAATTTGATTATCAGCATCTCAATTGCTATACCACAGATTCAAGTGACTTAAATGATGGTTCAGGTCGTACAGACAAAAAAGATGTCATCTTAAAAGATCGTGTGATTGCTAAATGCGTGCAATTGAATCCTCAAGTCCCTTTAGATGTTATTGAAACAGCTGTCTCTAGATTGATGGATCGCCGTGGTTCAATGTCGGCAATTAAAGCCAATATGGAACTATATACAGCGATTCGTGATGGTGCATCCATTACTTACGAAGATGCCAACGGCGAGAAATATGAAAATGTCCCATTAAAACTGATTGATTTTGAAAACCCTGAAAATAACGATTTTTTGGTGGTGTCTCAGTTATGGATTCAATCGACAGGACGCACGCCACATTGTGCTTATCGCCGTCCTGATCTCATTCTCTATGTCAATGGTTTACCACTGGTATTTATTGAGCTGAAAAACTCTAATGTAAAGCTTAAGAATGCCTTTGATGACAATTTAAAAAATTATAAAAATGATATCCCACAACTATTCTTAACCAATGCTTTTTGTGTCCTATCCAATGCCACAGATACCAAGCTCGGAAGTTTTACCGCCGAGTGGGAGCATTTCTTTAATTGGTTACGTGTAGACCATGAAAAAGAAAAGGTCAATAAAGAAGAAATTGAGGAACAAGGCACAAGTATTGAGTACTTGTTACGTGGTCTTTGCCGTCCTGAAAGATTATTAGACTATATTGAAAACTTTATCTTATTCCAAAATGAAAAACATAAAATTATCGCTCAGAACCATCAATTCTTAGGGGTGAATCATGCCTTTAAAAACTTCCTGAAGCGTGATGAGCTACAAGGTCGTCTGGGTGTGTTTTGGCATACTCAAGGCTCTGGTAAAAGTTTCTCGATGATTTTTTATGTCAGAAAAATTTATCGTAAAGTCACAGGTAATTTTAGCTTTGTGGTGATTACGGATCGTGAAGATTTGGATTCACAGATTTATAAAAACTTTATCCAGACTAAAGCAGTTCTAGAAAAAGAAGCCGCACAACCAAAAAACAGTACTCATCTTCGCACCTTACTCAGCCAAAATACCAAAATCGTATTTACCCTTATTCAAAAGTTCAGATACGAGAAAGGTCAAGAGTATCCACAGCTATTCAATCCTGCTGAGCGTGAAGTCATTGTTATTGTCGATGAGGCACATCGTACCCAATATGAATCTCTTGCTGAGAATATGCGTAAAGGTTTAGACGGCGCACATTTCCTAGCTTTCACAGGTACACCGATCCTTAAACAGAAAAAAACCAAGCAATGGTTTGGTGAGTATGTTTCAGAATATACCTTCCAACAAGCTATTGAAGATAAAGCAACACTTCCACTTTTCTATGAAAAACGAGTTCCAGAAGTATTACTTCAAAATGATGATCTGAATGAAGAGCTTGCTGAAATCTTAGAAGATGAAGAGTTAAATGAAGCTCAAAAAGAAAAGCTTGAGCGTAAGTTCTCAACTGAACTTGAAGTGATTAAAAGAGACGACCGTTTAGAGCGTATTGCGCAAGATATTGTCTACCATTTCCCACGCCGTGGATATTTGGGTAAGGGTATGATGGTCGCCGTAGATCAATTTACCGCTGTGCGTATGTATGACAAGGTTTCAAGACTTTGGAAAGAAGAGCTTAAACAATTACAAACACGTATCCATAACTCTAAAAATGATGTTGAAAAATATCGTTTAAAGCAACGCCAAAAGTATATGAAGACGGTGCAAATGGCGGTGGTCATTAGTGATCCGAGTGCAGAAAAAGAACGTTTTGATAAACAAGGTCTAGATATTCAGACACATATTGACCGTCTAAACAAAGTTGATACGAATGGTGCGGATATTGAGGATAACTTTAAAGATCCTGCACATCCGCTACAACTTGTCTTTGTTTGTGCAATGTGGCTGACTGGTTTTGATGCACCAACGGTTTCTACGCTGTACTTAGATAAGCCAATGAAAGGTCATACCTTGATGCAGACCATTGCTCGTGCGAACCGAGTCACTGCATATCGCATTCAGAATACTGAAGGTGAACTTGTAGAAAAGAGAAATGGTGAAGTCATTGATTACTATAATGTCTTTAGAAATCTAAAAACTGCTTTAAAAGATTATGGTCAAGGTACTGGTGAGGATGGGGAAACGGATGCTCCTGTTCAAGATAAAACCGTACTTTTCCAAATGCTAGATGAAGCAATTACGAAGACCTTAGAATATTGTGAGTCTAAAGATATTGATCTCAATAAAATTTTAGAAACTCGTGATGAGAATGGCGGGATATTTAAAGAGAATGCGTTATTTGGCGAATATGCTGATCGGTTACTAGAAAAAGATGAATATCGAAAAACCTTCAATGTTCATTTTAATACGGTTGCTGCCTTATATGAGGCATGTAAGCCGAATATCTTAGCTCAGCCACGTCCGATAGTCTCTGTGATTCAATTTTTACATGGATTTATTGAAGCTACCATTCAACAGCAGGATTTGGAAAAGGCAGGTGTAGCAGTTGTAGAGCTACTAGATCAAAGTGTTATTGTTGATGAAAAGACAGCGAAGTCCGTTAAGGATTTTAAGCAAAGCTATAGTTTGATCCATGGTCAAAAATGGGATTTAAGCACGGTTGATTTTGACAAGCTGAAAGAACAGTTTAAAGAAACCAAGCACAAGAACATTGCTATCGCAGATATGCGAGCATTCCTTGAAAAGAAAATCATTCAAATGCTGAAGCAAAATGGTGGACGTATTAATTTTGCTGAACGTTATCAGCAAATGATAGATCGTTATAACTCTGGTGCTACGGCGACTGAACAACTGTTTGAAGAAATTCAAAAGTTCACAAAAGGATTGCAGGAAGAAGACCAGCGTCATATCAGAGAAGGTCTGACTGAAGATGAATTGGAAATTTATGATCTACTTTTAAAAGACAAACTCACCAAAGATGAGCAACAGCAGGTCAAGTTAGCAGCGAGAGATTTGATTACAGCACTTTTGAATACAACACCTAAAGTTTTGGTTCAAGACTGGTGGAAAGATGGGCAGACCCAAGCATTAGTGAAAGATGAAATTGAAAAAGTATTGGATAAAGACCTGCCTGTAAGTTATGACGTGACACAATTTCAGGAAAAAGTTTCAACAGTTTTTGAGCTAGTTAAAAATTTAGCTATGAATGATGATAAGTGGGTGAGTTAATTATATTGATTACGAATATGAAGTTGACCTAAAAATCATATAATTTGGGCTGGTTCTGAATCATTTTATATGCAAATTAATTTTTTTAAGTTTATTGATTTAATTTTAAGATTTTAAATATGGATGCTAGTGGATTATTTACAGTATTAGGGATTTTTGTGGCGATAATTACATTGATGTCTGAAGAAAAAAGACAAGATTTTTTTATTAGAGCCTCTATTTTTTTTTTGGTTATATTTTTTGTTTTTAATTTTAATGGCGTTAGTTTTAATCTACTCAAGCATTATAATTACTGTTTTTGGATTTAAACCGTTTACATATTTATGGGGTTTTGATGAGAAAACTACTGTATTAACATTTGTTATTTTAATGATAGTAAGTTTTAGTTATAAACTTTTTGGAAAAAGATTGCCTAAAAGCCAATATAGAAAATGGAGTGAATTGTCGTCTCGTTTATTGAGAGAAAGAAAATATCATATCTTAAGCTATTTGATTGAAAAATATTTAGACCAATTTATCAAGATTATTAATAAGGTAACAATATACGAAAATTTTTATAACTATATTCAAGAAAAATCAATGCCAAGTATTGATGAGATGTTTAAATTTCCTCCAATTAAAATTGGAAAGTGTCGTAAAATAAAATATTACTTATTAAAAAAGGTCTTGTCGGTTCTACCTAGAGAAATTGGCTATAAACCTATAGTTTATAAATCGATCGAGAAAATAGTTAAATCATCAGGATTCATGATTTATTTAGTAGAAATACATCCTCAAATTCCACTTAAATTAACTTCTAGCCCAATTTTGTTGCGCATCGATGAGTTTACAGATAACTTTTTTAAGAATCTTATCGCTAAAAAAAATAGTCAACTATATCGAGAGCTCAAGGATAATCAACATTTCATGTATTCAACTGGTTACCGTATAGAGCCAGAAAATGTTATATTGGATTATTATTTCTCTAATCCTAAAAATGCTGTAAAAGCTAATATTTGGAAACCTATAGGAGATTATATATGTGCTTTTATAAAAGACCAAAAAGGGAAAGATAATTTTTATAATAATTATTGTGAATCTTTCAGTTACACAAATGAGCCATGGGAATGTCCAATCTTTGTAGGGTTGCAATTTTTTGATGTAATGGTTAAAAGTGCTATATACAAAAAAATAGATGATCACATGTGGTTGATGTATTATGAGTATTTTCTTGACGAGATTTTGCTAAATATTGACAGAAGTCAAAATTCAGAAGTTTGGCAAGAGTTCCCATTAAAATTTGATTACCTAGTCTACAATATAGTGTCTAATTGTTCTGATTGGGTTATTGCTTCAAATTATTTATATGATAGCGATAAGAGTATATTAGCAGTAGAAGAGGCAAGTTATTGTTTAGGTTGTTTAACAAGAAAAATCCTTCAATCTAATAATATAGATACACGCCAAAAAACTTATTATTTAGAAATAGTCTTAAAAACTATGGAAAATTTAGATAAAAATAAAAATGAACGCTTAGCACAGCAAATTTTTCAAACTATGGTTAGGAAATATAGACATGACAAACCAGATGAAAATTTAAAATGGTTAGAGGATATGTATTTTCAGGTTGATCATTTTCTAAGATTACCTGGATCAACTTTTAGTAGAGAGATCAATAAATTGAAAAAGTAAACTTTAATTAGTTGATTGTGTGATGTGAGAATGTTTTATAAGGATAGTAAAAAATGGTAGTTTTTTTACTAAATGCCCCCTTAAGTTTAAGCTAAAGGGGGGAGACTTATTTTAACAAATTCCAATTAATGTTTTAACTTGATTAGCTTTAGAATACTCAGCTATTTCCTGTAAAAACACACGACGTCCTTCATCTGCTTTTACATAGCTTTGTTCCAATTGAGCCCCATGCTTGAGCATAAGATCGACAGCATAAGCATTATCTTTTTCAACAGCTAGCATGAAGGGTGTATAGCCTTTTATTGGATACTGAGCTGTATTTTGATTTGGATCGGCACCATATTGTAAAAGTAACTCGAAAATCTCGTAGGCATCGCAAACTTTTTTGTCTCCAAGAGAGATTTTTTTCACCTCTTCAAATAATACCTTTCTAGGCTCATGGCTTGGTAGGCTCTGGAGTTGCTTATAACTTTCAATATCGCTACCACCGTTAGAATGACGTCTAATCGAATCTGCAAGATATTTATCATTTGCTTGCTCAACTTTATGACCATTCAATATGCCGATCACACCTAAATTCTGGTAAAGTATGGAAATACCATAGAGACCTGTAACATTAGGATTAGCCTCATTCTCTAATAACAATTTTGCAAGTTTTGGTAGATTTTCCTCAATAGCGTGGTTTAAAGGGCAAGTCTGCTTTTTCGCTGTACGCTCATTTAAAAGTTCTTTATCAAAACCACATTCGAATACATATTGGATGAATGCGTACGTTTCATCGGATTTAGCGGCAATGTGGTTCAATGCCAAAAGTACAATACTTTCTTTATTTGAAGTTAATGCATTTATGTTTGCACCAGCTTCAATGAGCTTTCTAGCCGTAGAAAAATCTCCGATAGCGACAAAGTAGTGAAGTTGAGGCCATTTACGTCTTTGTTCAATATCAATGTAAATGCTTGCATTCACTTTTTTAAAGTCAGGGCTAATATCCATGGGAACTGTAAGGTTGCCGATTTTAGGAATTAATTTCTTAATTTCGGTACCTTTGTCGCTAAAAGTCTCGGCAGTAAAATATTTAAAGAATCCAACTAGGGTTGCTTCTTTTTCCCATTCTTCAAAAACAAAGTCGGTTTTAAAGCGGTCAGGGCGTTCGATTGGATTAAATATTCCAACTTTAAGGTCAAATTGGATCGCTAAATTTGAGATCTTTCCAATGAGTTTATTTTGGCTCTCCACAAGTGAAGCAATACAAAGTATCTCATTCAGCAGTACTTCTAAATAACGCATATCACGATATAACAAACCATCTAGGCATAGTTCATATTCAGCTAGTGCTTCCTTAAATTGATATTGATATACCAAATTAATTGCTTTAGCCCAATGAATATATGGAAGAAGATGACCGACTTCTTGGTGCTCAGTAAGGTATTTATCGATTTGGTTTATCATCAATGTATTGAGTTGAAAAGTTGTCTCACCTGTTGAGCTATAGACAATTGATGCTAAACGGGCATCGGTTTGATCAATACGTTTAACATGCGTTTTATCAAAAAATACTTGAGTTAGTTTTTGATATGAAAGAGGGATTTCCATTAAAAAAGGAAAATGCGTTTGTGCATTGGCAATAGCCATCACTCTAAATGTAAGAGCTTGGGTATCATGTTGCGAAATACGATGAGACTTCAATTTTTGGTTGTGTTGTTCGGCCAAAAACTGGATAAAGTTTCCATGTTGCAATGAGAACCCATATTTAATTTTTAAGGCTTGTAGCAAGCGTGCAAAACACAACAATTCATAATGCGTCTGCGATGATTCCGTATTGGTCAAAAATAGGCGTTTTAAGGTCGACGGCGTAGGTAATGCATCTGGGCGACCAAATTTGCTGATGTAATTTTTCTCATCAGGATCTAAATCATCACTTTTCCAAAAATTAGCAAAGTTTTCATCATTATTTTTTAGATAACTCAAGCTTTCTTGAATAAAATTTTCGCCTTTCCAGTGCTTAGTAATGTCCATTTGTATAATGCAAAAGCTTATGAGTTGATGAAGAGATGGAACTAAGTAATTCGACCATAGTGAAGTTCGGATAGAATCAACATTCATCAAGGCAGTTAAGCGAGCATGTAATAGCATTGCATTATAACGCTCTAACACATTGCGCTTAAGCAACGTTATAAATTGCAAATTTGTACGATCTGAAAACTCTTTTGGGCACAACTGATCCAAAAATAAGTCTATATCATAGTGTGAAGTGAATAGTTTGTTTGATGAACCATCTAAGTGTTTAGAGTCTGTCTCTGAGAGTTGGCTCTTAGTATCCATGTGACTAAATAAATCACGAACAATTTCTATAGTTGTTGGAAAGGTATTCTTTGGCATTGTAAAGCTCTGCGTATATCTGTCTTAAAGTTTAAATAGGCTTTTCGGTCACTAGGTGTACCTGGAATCGTAATCTTCTGTATTTGATTTACAAGCAAAAAATCATGTTTTTTGCCAGGTCTAAAAGATGCGATACCATCCTTAATAAGTTGCCGAATAAACTTGTTCAGCTCTTTGTCATTACTGTACTTTTTCATCGGTAATCCTAGATTAAGGGGATTGCTCCCCTTAATAATTACTTGGCATTACCACGGCCACCACCTGATGGGCGACCTGTTGTGCTTGGCCAGTTACCACCAGGGCCAGGGTGAGATGACGGTGGGCGATTATATTGAATGTGCATGAGAAGAATCCCTCGTGTTCATAGCGAAAGTGCTATGAATCAAAGAATATAGAAATGCAATATTTTCTTCTTCTGAGAGAATGGAGTTTAATTTTTTACTACTTCATTCTGTGAATTCTTGTTCTAGATTCAAGAGATAATTGGATAGATATTTTCAGAATAATAATTTATTTAATTATTATTTCCATGTTGAGAATTCGATTTCTGAAAATTAAAATACATTTACTTTCGAATCCATGCCATCCATAGACAATAGGGTTTTGTTTTTTGGTAATAACTATATTTTTAATGCCAATAAATGCCAAAAATCTTCATGAATTAGCCATTCTTAAACACTTGTGTGCTATTCAAAAGACAAAAATAGCCAATCGCTGCCAATAACTTCCTTTTAGTGGTAGATAGGCGGCATTTTTGAGTCAAATCTCTGCCATTTTGTGTCAATCTAAGCCAAAAAATAAATTAAAAATTAAACAAGATACGACTATTTTTATAGTGTAATGAATCGTCGAAAATAGTGTAATGCACTATTTTTTATAGTGTAACGGATCGTCGAAAATAGTGTAATGCACCAATTTTTATAGTGTAACGCACATGAAATAAACCCATTTTTATAGTGTAACGCCTAAAATTTTATAGTGTAACGCAGCGCTTTCTATAGTGTAACGCACGTAAATTTTGTTAATTTTATAGTGTAACGGTAGAGATGTATAAAAAATAAACAGAATTTTAAGTTTTTATATGGATTTGTTTAAAAAGGACTGTTAAACAAGTGGTTTCGATTATTTTTTAACCATCTTTATTTTGGGAAAATTAAAATCAGTTCTAATTTTTTCATCTTACACATTATAAACTTTCAGATAATACAGCGACATTTTGTCGCAATCTAAGATTTGAAATTTATCTAATCATGTGCGTACAAGTTGGCTAGTGATCAATTTTATTTTTAGGAATTCAATAATGGGGAATGTGGGCTACTATGACCAAAACTCAGAGCAGTTTGTTCAAACAACGCTAAATGTAAATATGGAAAGCTTATATCAGGCATTTCTAGTACTTCTACCGAATGGAGGCCATATTCTTGATTTGGGGTGTGGATCAGGACGGGATACATTAGCGTTCAAGAATAAAGGCTATCAGGTTGAAGCGTTAGACTATTCTAAAGCTTTGGTTGAAAAAGCCACGGCGCTCACTGGGATTCCTGTAAGATATCAAAGTTTTTATGATTTGAATGATCATAGTGTATACGACGGAATTTGGGCATGTGCATCTTTATTGCATTGTGAACGTGATCGTTTGACTGATGTTATGCAAAGTATTCTGAATGCTCTTAAGGTGAATGGGATTTTGTATATGTCATTTAAATATGGAGACAAAGACCGCGAAAAAGATGGTCGAAAGTTCACAGACTTAAATGAAGAGCAGGCCAAAGAATTATTAAATCAATTTCATCAAATTGAATTAATTAAGCATTGGATTACTATAGATCAGCGACCAGATCGTGAAGAAAAATGGTTAAATATTCTAATTAAGAAGATTGCTTAAATATTACAATTCAAGTGGGGGTGCTTTATGTCTGAGTTTTATGAGATTGAACCGTCTCTTGAAAACTATTGGCGAGCAGTCATTCTATTTGGACGTAATGTTGCCTCCTATAAATTTGCCATAGCCAAATCACTTTATGACCTAAAAGCTGAAGGCAATACTGTTATTACCCTTGATCAATTGGCACAGCCTTTTAGTCACCATATTTGTGAACATTTAAAGCTTGTAGATAAACAGGCGACTTCAAGCTCAAGTAAATTCTTGGATTTTTGTCGTTCTTATAATGCCGGTGAAATAGATCAACAAACCTTAATTGCAAAAACCGTGCAGTATGGCTTCGTAAATGTGATCGATGCCTTTCACAACGTACATGGACAAGAATTGCCTAAACGATTCTTTATGGATGCCCGTAAAACCCATGGTGGCATTATTTTGACTGATGAAGTATTTCAACTATTTGAGGCACAAAATGCCACTGATCTTGTTGATGAAACTGAAGCAAGATGGCGTTTAGTTGAAACAGCTTGGGATATGAATTTGCCGAAGCATTTGGTGCAGATTGAGCATGATGATCAGGGGATTTTGGTTGCAAACAATAAAATCAGGCGTGTGAATGTCACTTCAGCAAAGTCAGCTTTAAATGGTTATCAAAAGAGTCGCTGTTTCTACTGTTTTGCACCGATTACTATTGAACAGTTATTTGAACATTCTGCCGATGTCGATCATTTTTTTCCACATAAGTTACGTGAATGTGATATTCAAAAACCAATCAACGGCGTAGCGAATCTGGTATTGGCATGTCCTACATGTAATCGAGGACATCAAGGGAAATTTGATCGTTTACCATCGGTCAATTTATTAGAGCGCTTGCATAAGCGTAATGAGTATTTAATTACGAGTCATCATCCGCTTCGTGAGACGTTGATTGCTCAGACTGGGTTTACAGAACAAGCGCGTCGTGGTTTTTTACAAGATGCGTATAACTGCGCAACATTGACAATGGGTGGTGGGAAGAAGTGGGAGCCAATTCATTGTGGAAGCAGTGTTTTTTAAGAGTTTAGATTGAGATATTCTTGATATGTAAAGGGCTTTGTTGCATAAATATGTAAGCATCTGATTTAAATAAATTTAATTTTGGATCAAAAAATAATCAAAACTTTTAAAATCATATAGTTATGAAATCTTTGTGCAACAAAGCCTTTGAAAGGTATCTTATCTAAATATTGGTAATACTATTTTTTTAATTAATCTTTTAAAATCATTGTTTTATATATAGAATTAAAGTGATAAGAAACAAAGCATAGACTTGTGGTATGAAAATCATTGATAACATCAATTTGAATTTGGGTGATGACCTTAAGGGTAATTTAGGGACTAAGGCGAAAATTGGTGTCGCAGCATCTTACTTCTCCATATATGCTTACGAGGCTCTCAAGAAAGAGCTTGAAAAAGTAGATGAGTTATCTTTTATTTTTACCTCGCCAACCTTTGTAGCTGATCAGGTTACAGATCGTCTGAAAAAAGAACGTCGCGAATTTATTATTCCTAAAGCGAATACTGAAAACAGTCTATATGGCACTGAGTTCGAAATTCATCTCAAGAATAAACTTTCACAAAAAGCCATTGCAAAAGAATGTGCTGACTGGGTGAAGCAGTACGGTATAGCGTAATTTCAAGCTTAGCTGAGTTGAAACAGTTGTTGCAGTAGGAGTTACAGCCAATGACCAAGGGTCACTGGCTGATTTTTATAAAGTAAATTAAAAAAGAGGGGACCTTAGTGAATAGCCGTGTTGATTTACAGCATCCATCAGAAATATATGATGAGCTAAAAGAAAAAATATCCGATCTCATTACGAAAATTGTAAAGAATGAAGATGTTTTAAATAGCCAATTAGTGGGCGAAAAATTTAATGAATCTAAGCGAATTCTGCAATTTCAACAGAAAGAAATTGATAGAAAAATGGATGAGCTAAAACGCAATGCTGAATGGGATTATTTCACTATTGCATTTTTTGGTGAAACCAATGCAGGCAAATCGACTCTCATAGAAGTGCTACGTCTGTTGTTTGCCGAAAAAACTAAAAAAGAAATACAAGATAAATTCAAAGCACTTAAAGATGAATTTTCTTTAGATGAAGAAGCCTATGGCCAGTTAAAAAATACTGATAATGAAATTAGTCATAAAATTTTAGAAAATAATCAAAAATTAAAGGAAATAGATGAAACCTATACTCAAAAATTAGAAGATTATCAAAAAATACTGAATGCGCTTAAATATGAGCATGATGAGCAGATTAAAGATCAATCTTTGCTGAATGAACAAAAGCTTGAGGTTTTTAATACTCAAATTGTGTCTTTAAAAGAAACAGTTCAATACAAAAAACAGAATATGTCATGGTGGTTAAAAATTCTTTATATTTTTAAACGCCTAGAAGAAGAAAAGCAAATTGGTGCAATTGAACTAGAGCTAATTAAACAAAAAGCACAATTAGATTCTGAACTGAAATTATTGAAGCAAAAAATAGAAAAAGAATATGCTTTGAAACAATCACATCTTACTATGATACAAGATGAATATGATGCAACCAGAAAAACAACAAGCACAGTTTCTTTGCAGTTAGAAAGTGAAAAAAAATCGGTTGAACAGCAATTACAGCAATTTGAAAAAATGCTAGAGAAGCTAAGGGAGTTTGAAGACGGCCAAATTATGGGAGATGGTCGAAGTGACTTCACTCGAGAGAGTAAAGAATTTTTATTTGATATTAATGGCACACAGGTAAAATTAATTGATGTGCCTGGTATTGAGGGTGATGAAAAACTAGTTGAGAACGAAATTTCTAAAGCTGTAAAAAAAGCACATGCTGTTTTCTATGTTACTAGTAAAGATGCTGCGCCAAATGAAGGTACGCTTCAGAAGATTAAAGCTCATTTGGCAGATCAGACGGAAGTATGGACTGTTTACAATAAGCCTGTTACATCACCTAGATCGCTAAAAAATGGTTTGATTAGTAATGATGATGAGCGAGGAGCATTGAGTGATCTTAATAAACAGATGGAATCGGCATTAGATAAAAATTACAAAGATTATACTGTAGTAGCTGGGCTAGCTGGATTTTATGCTGTAGCGAATTGTTTGGTTCCATTTGGTGAAAAAAATCGCAATCAGCTAAAATTCCTAAATAATTCGGATCGAGAAGAGTTAAAGGAAAAGTCAGGTTTACGTGCTTTCCATGACCACTTAACTCAAAAAGTTGTTGGAGATGTCCCTTACAAAATTAAAGCAAGTAACTTTAATAAAGCAAATTATGTTCTGAAGCAAACTGTAGAAAAGTTAAATAATGTTCATAATGGCTTTACTGATTTAAAGTTGAATATTAATAAGCAAGTGGCAGTTACTAAACAAGAAATTGATAGTGACTACTTGGACTTAGTTCAAAGCCTAAAGACAATGATCGATAAAAATATTCAAGATTTTGAACGTGAAACACGTCAGGAAGTTTATCAGCGAATAGAAAGTAATATTAGTAATGATGATTTCAAAAGTATTTTAAAGCTAAAAATTGATGCGAACCTTGAAAGTGTAAGTAATGATTTGGTTGCAGGTTTTAAAAAAGAAACTTCACAGTTTGATGAAAATCTAAAGCAAAAAATACAGAAACTTTCATCACGTTTAGCAAGTATCCAAAATAATTTTAAATCACAAGATATTGCAGGGATAGAAAACAATGTTTCATTAAAATTTGATATTAACAGTGGCATCAACAAGATGGGACTTCTTGGGGTTGGTATTGGTGTTGGTGCAGCGATGTGGTGGAACCCTGTGGGTTGGGGAGCAATTGCACTAACTGCTGCAGGGTTATTATTTAGCTTTGCAAAAGCAATTTGGAGCTTTTTCGATTCAGACTTTAAAAAATCTGAGCAAAAGAAAAGCGTTGATAAAAATTTATCAAACATTGTAAAAGAGCTGAAAAAAGTTGCCAAAGAAAACTTGAGTGGTGTGGAAGAAAAAATTGAGCCATCTTTATTGGATTTGAAGAAAAAGTTGAATGAGCCAAGTGATCAAATTACAGGGCTTGTAGAAGATATTCATCAATCAATCAAAATGTTTAATACGTTGTCAAATAATATTAGTAGTACTTACGGGGTAAAATAAATGTCTGAAACTTTAAAAAATCATCAGGAAAATCAGGCTAAAGTAATCAATTTATTAAGTAAATTAGAAGGCTTTATTACTCAAGGACAAGAATTTGGTTTAGAAGTATCTAAGGATATTAAAGCTAAGTTGCAGAACTCATTAAATATCTTGCAAGGTGATAAACTTAAAATTGCACTGATAGGTGGATTCTCGGAAGGAAAAACCTCAATTGCTGCGGCATGGCTAGGTAAAATAGATCCAGCAACGATGAACATTAGTGCTTCTGAATCATCAAATGCCGTTAAAATTTATGATATTGATGAAGAGTATCAGCTTATTGATACACCAGGATTATACGGTTACAAAGAGCAAGTGAATACAGATGCTCAAGAGATCGAAAAATATAAAGACATCACTAAAAAATATGTCAGTGAAGCGCATATTGTTCTTTATGTTATGAACTCTAAAAATCCGATCAAAGAAAGTCATATAGAAGATTTGAAATGGTTGTTTAAAGATTTAAACCTGCTACCAAGAACAGTATTTGTTCTTAGTCGTTTTGATGAGGTAGCAGATGTCGAAGATGAATTAGACTACCAAGATAAATTTAAGATTAAAGAGCAAAATGTTAAAGAAAGATTAAGTTCAATCTTGGATCTTACTCCACAAGACACCAACAATTTACAAGTAGTCGCAGTTTCAGCAAATCCATTTGATGAAGGTGTTGACTACTGGATGGAAAATCGAGCTGAATTTGAACAATTGTCGCATATCAAACTTTTGCAAAATGCGACAAGCGAAATTGTGAAAAAAAGTGGTGGTTATACTGGATTAATTGAAGAAACAAGAAAGTCCATCATTAGTGATATTTTGATTAAAAAAATACCTGAAATTGAAGAACAACAATCACTCCTATCAAAGGAAATGGAAAAACTTAATCAAATTTATGAAATTGAAACTGGCGCACTGAATGTAATTTCAAAAAAGATTGCAAATGCAAAAACAAATCTAAGATCAAGTTTTAATGGATATTTTCAAGATTTGGTAATGCAAGTTCAGGGCACTAGTCTTGAGACGATTGGTGAGTTTCTAGTACGAGAGATAGGCAATGAGGGTTCTGTTATCTCGAGTAAAATTAACGAGTATTTTCAAAATGAAACAAATCAAATCAATATTGCATTAAATACACAAGCGATTAATTTTAATGCAGAAATTGAGAATATCGATACTGCTGTTGGGTCTCTAACGAAGAAAGGACTTAATCATTTAGCTAAAAATATTAAGTTAGATAATAATACTATTTTAGCTGCACGAAATGGTTTAGTCGCTACTGGTAAGTTAATGGGATTAAATCTTAAAGATGCGTTGAAATTTAATCCTTGGGGAGCCGTGAAGTTTGCAAATAATATCAATAAAGCATTACCTCTGATTGGTATAGCGGTTGACGCTTGGGACAGTTGGAATCAAGCGAAGAAATTAGAAGCCTTCCAAATTGCAAAAAAGGATTTAGTTGAAACCCTACAAAGCCAGCAAAAAAGCATTCTAGAGCTAATTGACAAAGAAGAGTTTATCGAAAAATTCTTCCCTATTTATAAAGAACTTCAGTCAAAAATTGAGGAAATAAAGCTCATGCATACTGATCACGAATCAAAGACAAAGTCTTTCGCCTCGTGGAGAAAAGAGGGGATGGTGATTGAAGGAGAGTTTAGAAGTTTGAACTAAGCCTATTAAATAAGAAAAGAGAGGGAACTCTCTTTTCTTATTTATATAGTTGGTCGCCATACGGATAGCATTGGATATACGGTGTTCAAGAAACAGATCACTAGTTTAATGATCTAACAGAGTTATGCCCTTGTATTTGGGATAAATAAATAAGGCAAGGTTGAGTTTGGTAATCGCTTAGCCAAGTGAATAGTGATTTATAAAAGTAGTCTATTAAGAATTTTGGAATAAAACGTGTCAGCAGAGCAACTAAAGAATTGGGATGAATTTCTACAAAAATGGCCACTCAGCCGTGTAAAGGCCATGGTATTGAAGGAATATAGTGAGGTTGGTAACAAAGACACGTTTACCTATTGGTTAGAACATACTACCCGTCCCATTGCGGATATTCGAGGTGGAACTGCAAGTAAATTTGGAATTTTTCATCGACGTGCAAGTGATGTTAAAGACAATGCTCGTGGTCGTATATACGAAGGTGAATATTCTTGGTACGAAAGATTTGGTAAGACCAAGGAAGAAGCTTTTACTCGAGTTCATCAATATATTATTCAAATTATTGAGGCAATCCAACGTAGTGATTTAGAGTCCATTGAAGCAATTCCAATCAGCGACATGTTTAAATGGAAGATTGCGTTTCTATATCAAGACAGAAATAAACCTCGCATTATTGCAATTTTTTGGAAAGTAATGTTGGATTTTCTAACGCAAGATAAGAAAATGAATTATGTTCAAGCATATGAAAAATTGCTGCTCAATAAAGGTGATCTTTCTTTATTTGATTATAATGGCCAGTTATTGAAAAAATACTTCGATGCACATCCAAAGACCATACATTTGACACCAAGCAAAGCAAACGAAATATTAAGTCAGAAGTATCCGGACAGCTATATCAGTCGTGAAAAAATGACTGTAGTCACAAATGATATAGGTAGAGAAATTGCACTTGTCTTGACTGGATCAAAAGTGTCTTTGTTTATTGAAATTGATCCTGAAAATAATGCAAGGTTCGATTTTAAATTTAAGTCTACGAAAGATGTACCAAATGGTAAATATACTGAGCAAGATGGTCGCCACAGTGGTTTAAAATCACAAAGTAAAAATCTGTGGTTGGGTAATCCAATTTATTATATTGAAATTGATACTGCTGAAGCATTAGAAAAGTTTTGTGATTGGTATGAGCAAGGTGATAATCAGCCCACGGCGCTTGAAAAAAAGGTAAAGCGTTTTTTAGAGATTTGGCCAATTGATCGTCTCAAGAATTTAACTCTTGAGGACTATCATCAAGCTAAAAATAAAGATTGTTTTATCGCTCAGATTGATAGTTTTGACCCAACTCAGGGTGAGCCTACTTTTGCTAACTATTTTGATATTTGGGAGCCTATTAATTTAGGTAAGGATGATAAATATTATAATGAAAAGCCGTATTCATGGCATAAACGACTAGGGGATAATGCAGAGTTAGCATTTGAAACGCTCAAACAAGAAATACTCAATATTGTAGATGCCGTTCAGCGCCGTGACTTAAAATCAATAGATGCAATTCAGTTCCCTAAACGACTGAAATGGATGATTGCATTTTTATACCAAGATTTTAATGATCCTTTGGTTATTCCTATCGTGACTAAGGTAAATACCAAACGAATTGGTTATGAACACTTATATCCAAAATTACCACTTCCTGAGTTTTTGCCAGTTTTATTGAAAGATCGTGGTGAACAAGCATTTTTCCCATATGTGGAAAAACTTTTTGCAATGGTTAGAAAAGGCTATTTGGATAACAAACAAAAGAAACAGCAAACTAAAGAATTAATGGATGAAGTCATGAATCAACAACCTTTAAACCGCATTTTATTTGGTGCAGCAGGGACAGGTAAAACCTTTCACAGTATTAACCATGCTTTATCCATTCTTGAAAACAAACCTCTCGAAGTTTTAGAACAAGAAGATCGCACGGCGCTAAAAGTACGCTTTGATCAATACAAAGAGCAAGGTCAGATCAAGTTTGTGACTTTTCATCAAAGCTTTAGTTATGAAGACTTTGTTGAAGGGATTAGGGCTGAAACAAATGATGTAGGAAAGTTAACCTATGATGTTAAGCCCGGTGTTTTTAAAGAGATTTGTGATATTGCCTTTAATCAAAATTTGCCTCATTCAAATATTGATGAGGTGATCACCAATTTTTGCAATGAAATAGCTGAACAGCCTTTGCAACTGAAAACTAAAACTGGTTTAACATATCAAATTACATATGAGGGTGGAAAAACCCTAAAATGTTTTTTGTTAGAGTCAGTAAATAAAGGTACTTATAGTTTAAGCTTAGATACAATCAAAAAATTATTAAATGGTGTCAGACTTGAAACTTATGGAATGCCTAGTTATATAAAACCAATTGTAAGTTTGCTATCTGATAAAATTAAATTTTCAGAAGAAAAACAAGATATAGAGCACAACCCCTACATATTGATCATCGATGAAATCAACCGAGGGAATATTTCCCGTATCTTTGGGGAACTAATTACCTTGATTGAAGACACAAAACGTCAAGGTGCTGAAGAAGCGTTATCGGTAACGTTGCCCTACTCAAAAGAAGAATTCTCTGTTCCAAGTAATGTCTACATTATTGGCACAATGAACTCGTCAGACCGCTCTTTAACAGGATTAGACATTGCCTTGCGCCGTCGGTTTACCTTTATTGAAATGCCCCCAAAGCCAGAGTTATTAAATGAAATTGAGGTGAAAGGGGTGAATATTGGTGAGCTGTTAAAAGTCATTAATCAACGTATTGAAGTGCTTTTAGACCGTGATCATTGTATTGGTCATGCCAACTTTATGAATTTGAAGAAACAGCCAACACTTGAGAATTTAACATTAATCTTCAAACAAAAAATAATACCTCAACTTCAGGAGTACTTCTTTGATGATTGGTCAAAAATCAATATGGTGTTAAATGCCAATGGCATGTTGAAGCCTAAAGCTATTGAGCGTTCGGTATTATTTCCAAATGTAGAGAGTGATTCAGATGCCTTCTTTGAAGAACAAAAAACGTGGCAATTAAACGATACTGCATTTGATTCAATCGCTAGCTTTATCAAAATCATCAAGCATTAATCGGGGATTTATATGCCTGATTTTACCGTCCGAGAATATGCCTTCATTAGCGTTGCTTATGAAGGTTGTCCTACGTCTAGTCTAGACCATGCTTATATTCCCGAAAAAGCATTTGAACATCTGTGTGATCTCTCAGCTTCTTTCTCCAAGCATGGTGCAAAAGTATTTGAACTTGCAGGGCGTAGAAAGCTAAAGCTGGATCAATATGTGGGTGTCATTGAAACGCCGTGTGGAACACGTATAGAAATTCTGCCAAAGCATGTAGAGCTGAGTGGTACAGATGATCAAGCGGTTATTTTAGCAGAGCGTAAACTCCTGCAAAAAATGCTGAGTGTCTCTTTGCACTTACCATATAGAGAAGCAGGGAGTGCCAGTCTAAATCGTTTTAAACAACCCTTACATGAATGGATTATCACTCAATTCCTTGCATCATTTGAGCGTTTGGTACAACGAGGACTACGTTTTGACTACAACCGTGTGCAAGAAGAACAAAAGTTTCTACGTGGGCAATTACAGCATGTGAAATACATGCGTCATCCACCTGCTAAGAAGCATATATTTCCGATTGAACATGACGTTTATGAAGTCAATCGTCCTGAGAACCGTCTGATTCGTACAGCATTGGAAGTCGTGTGTAAAAAGACCAAAGATGCCAACAATTGGAAACTTGCCCAAGAACTACGGTTGATGACCGCTGAAATACCGCCAAGTCAAAAGATTCAGCAGGATTTTAGACAATGGCAGTCAGGGCGTTTACTTGCGCTATATAGTGAAATCAAACCTTGGACGGAATTGATTTTAGGTGAGTATATGCCTGTATCTACACAAGGTGAATGGCGAGGTATGAGCTTACTTTTTCCAATGGAAAAGCTGTTTGAATACTTTGTGGCATATCATTTGCGCCGTGGGATGCCTGAATATCAGGTCAAAACACAGCATGCGACGGAACATATTTGTGAGCATCAACAGAATAAGATCTTTAAGTTGAAGCCCGATATTTTTATTGATCGTTCACAAGCGAATGCAAAAAATATTGTAATGGATACCAAGTGGAAACTGATAGATCAGAATGACCGTGGTGGACGGTATGGCTTAAAAGACAGTGATATTCAGCAGATGTTTGCTTACAGTCATTATTACCTGAAACATGAGAGTGAAGTGATTCTGGTATATCCGTATCGAGCAGGGAAGTTTGATCAGCCTTTGGATGATTTTGGTTTTAGGCATACACATGGTGCAAAGTTAAAAGTAGTGCCTTTTAACTTAGATGAACCACAAAATTTTAAGATTATTTAACATTTTATATGTGTGATTCATAGAGATCGTTTCAATTTAGCGATCTCTAAATCCATCTTGTAATTGGCGTGTTGAATCCGTTCATTTGATGGGTTGTATTGCTTCTGGACCTCATCAGAGAAAGGGGTTTCTTCACATAATTCAAAGTACCTTTCCATCGGTGTTTTACCTTTCAAAGCTGAATGTGGTCTCATCCAGTTATAGTAATGCTGCCATTCGGCTAGCTTGTCTTGGATATCTTCAGAATTAATATCGACAGTAGCGTAGAACTCAGATTTATCAGTCTTTTGAGAACGCTCTACCTTGCCATTCAAATGAGGTGAACCTGGTTTATTTGGCCTAAATTTGATTCCATGCTGCATCAATTTTTTCTGTACTTTTTCAGCAAAGAATTCTCGCCCTCGATCGGTCTGTATTCGCTGTATGGGAAAAGGCATTTCTTCAATTACGCAGTCTAAAAAGTCGAGAGTATTCGCTGCTGTTCGGCGTTTATATATCCTTAAAACGCGATATTGTGTGCAGTCATCGATAGATGTGTATTGATATATTCCAGGACCCAATTTACAGGTATCCATTTGAATTCTATCGCCTGGTAATGGGCGTTCATAACGAATGAAATCTACTTTACGACGGAATTTTTTAATCGGTTTGACTTGATGGGTGGATAGTACTTTATGGATAGTCGCTAAGGACAACGAGACTCCGTGTAGCCTCATCAATTCTGTTTGCAAACGTCGAGCACCAAGATTTCTAGCCGAGCGCATTTCTAATATTAAAGCTTCTAGCTCAGCATTGATTTTAGTATTTGGCGATTTTAAGGGACGTTTACTCTGACTACTTAATCCATCAATACCTTGTTCAGAATATCGTTTCCACCACTTGCGTAACGTTGGTCTAGAAATGCCACATCTCCGACAAACTAGGCCAGCATGTTAGCGGCAGTGTAAAAATGACCCCCTAATGGCATTTAAAACAGACCCCCTTGGTTAATATAGCGGTCATTTTGGACTGCTCAATATGTTAACTTTGGAGCAAGCAGTGACAATCCAAATACTTCATCAACAAGGTAAATCTATTAAAGCCATTAGTCGTGAACTGGGGGTGTCCAGAAATACCGTACGTAAATATTTACGGCAAAACACCACACCTCAGTATCAGCGTATACAGCCTAGAATAAGTATCCTTGACCCATATAAACCCTATTTACTCCAACGTGTAAACGCAGCTCATCCTGAATGGATTCCTGCTGTTGTGCTCTACCAGGAAATTTTAGGGTTGGGATATCCAGGAAAGATCAGGATCTTGAGGGAATATCTTGCAACATTAAAACCAGTTGCTCAACCGGAACCGATCATTCGTTTTGAAACCCAACCTGGCCAACAAATGCAAGTGGATTTCACCACGATTCGACGTAACAACACGACTTTAAAAGCTTTTGTCGCAACATTAGGGTATTCCAGAGCGACTTTCGTGAAATTTTATGATCATGAACGTACGGATGCATGGATCGATGGTCTGGAAAATGCATTTCAGTTCTTTGCAGGAGTACCTCAGGAAATCCTGTTTGATAACGCTAAAACGATCATGATTGAACGGGATGCCTATCAGGAGGGGCAGCATAAATGGAATCCCAAACTGCTCGACTGCGCCAAGAAATACAACTTTCGTCCTCGCGTATGTAAGCCCTACCGTGCACAGACCAAAGGCAAAGTTGAACGCTTTAATAGATACCTCAAATCAAGCTTTATTGTGCCATTGAAAGCAAGCCTGAAGACTTCGGGTTTACTGTTAGATGTTGATGTCGCCAATGCCCACATTGGCCGGTGGCTGCATGAAACCGCCAATCAGCGGATTCATGCCACCACGCAAGAAAAACCGGCTGTTCGACTGCAACAAGAGCAGCAAAAATTTACGCCATTACCGCAATCAGATACGGGTTCTAGCACTGTACCTGTTGCAGCAGCACAGCATGTCATGCCCTACGAGAGTTTGCAGCATCCCTTATCGGTATATGACCAGTTGCTGGGAGTTTCCTGATGAATCTGCAATACGAACGTATAGAGCAGCTTTGCCAAAAACTCAATCTGCCTACCATCGCATCACAATGGTCACATCATGCACAACAAACATTAGGTCAGGATGGAAGTTATGCCGACTTTGTTGAAGCGATCTTGACGCATGAATATGCTGCCAGGCAACAGCGCAGTCAGCAGGTACTGATGAAACTCTCAGGCCTGCCTCAAGTCAAAACCCTGGAAGACTATGATTTTAATTATGCCCTAGGGGCCCCTAAATCACAGGTGATTGAACTGTTCAATCTGAGCTTTATTGCTAGAGCAGAAAATGTGGTGTTTCTGGGGGCTAGCGGAGTAGGAAAAACGCATTTATCTATGGCATTAGGCTATAAGGCCATCATGAACAACATTAAGATCAAGTTCATTACCGCAGCGGATTTAATGCTGCAACTCAGTACAGCCTATCAGCAAGGTAAATTGAAAACCTATATGCAACGGGTGATACTCGCCCCAAAATTACTGATTATCGATGAAATTGGTTATTTGCCCTTTGGACGTGAAGAAGCGAATCTGTTCTTTAATGTGATTGCCAAGCGTTATGAAAAAGGCAGTACGATATTGACGAGTAACTTACCCTTTAGCCAATGGTCTAAGTCATTTGCGGATGATGTTACGTTGACCGCTGCGATGTTAGATCGGTTGCTGCATCACTGTCATGTGGTACAAATATCGGGTGAGAGTTATCGTTTGAAGGATAAAAAAAGAATTGGGATTCAGCCCCAGGTTGAAACTTAATACGAGATCAAAGGGGTCAATTTTACTTTGCCATTTGTAAGGTAAAAGGGGTCAATTTTAGAATGCCGTTGACAAGCATCATTGGTCTCTTCAAATAATTTAACCCATACGAGTCTTTGTTGAATTTCTCTGTTCATAGAATATTGAAATGATGTCTATGAATCACACATTTTATATGACTGAATAATCACTTTCTGTACTTTACACCACAACCTAGCCAAGTTGGTGATGAGAGGGGGGAATAGTCCCCCTTACTCATTTAGTTCTTTGAGTCGATCTAAAACAACCTCAGAAAATGGTAGCCAATAGTTCCATGATTTGTATTTAGGGTTGAATGAACCACGACCTTCACGTTTCCATTCTTTGAGCATTGAAATAATCTCAGGATTATAAGTGCTATTGACTGAAATCATACCGCTATCAAATTTTCGAACATTGACAAATATACCTTTGATTGTGAATTTGTAGTCCTGCCATTTTGGAGGTGCCTGTACGATTTCAGATTTTTCTAGACTTATGTTTGAATTGTCTGTTGGTACGTTATCTGGAATATCTTCAATATTTTGAGTTAATGGGAATGGATAAACCCATTTTCTATTGTTCAAGTTTTCGAGAATCTCTTTTTTTGCTTCAGGGCTAGGAATCGAAATATTACTTTTAACAAGTGATGAAAGATCAATTTCGATACATTTTGATTTAAAAACCTCGATGCGATTGAATTTTTCAGCGTCAATAAAATGAGTAACCGCAATTTCAATTAAAATAGGTTCTCCATCAAAATATCCAACTAAATCTGGGCGTATTAAACCGAGAGAAAACTCGGGTAATAATTTTTCAAATGTCCACCATGCTGCTTCATTATCAGAATTAGGTAAAGCAGGAAGCATGAGGCCCATAGATTCAAGAATGACTTCTTTGGCATATTTATGTAGAACAGATTCTGGATTAATCGTACAGCTTTCTTTATTACTTGCATGTGCAAAGTGATGTTCTTTTATTTCACCTTTACGTGCAATAACAGTTTCA
Source organism: Acinetobacter sp. YH12100 (assembly GCF_013419135.1). Taxonomy (NCBI): domain Bacteria; kingdom Pseudomonadati; phylum Pseudomonadota; class Gammaproteobacteria; order Moraxellales; family Moraxellaceae; genus Acinetobacter; species Acinetobacter sp. YH12100. The sequence continues at coordinate 74,878 of NZ_VPAQ01000014.1, forward strand.
CCACATTCAAAGCAGGTACATTGGCAAGCAAGTCCACGCTCAACATCTTTGATATCGACCAATTTTTTATTTTCGTCCAAAGCAATATACATAGTCATGATTAAAATCCTTTAGGAAGTTGATTTACTCTCTCACTATGCTTGTGATCTAATTGACCTAACACCGTATAAAGGGGAAATACGGGTAAAGTGGGGGTTTAAGTGTTTGAATTAAAATTAAAAGTTTTTAATGCGTTATTTGAGATTTTAAAAGAGGACTTGGCTCAGAATAGAGCTTATGATTGTTTAAAGGTAATTTGTAGCGCTTCAATAAATGCACTAGAAGATCAAATTGAAGAACAAATTGTTTATTCCAGATATCAATTAAAGGCCATAGTTGATGGAAAACTATCTGCTGATAGAATGGATTCAAAAGATCTCGGAAAGTGGATTACTGATAAAAAACTAAATGAATATCTGGATCGTGTTATACAAAAACATAGTAAAAGATTTTTAGAGATTGGATATGTTCCAGTTATAAAAACCAATGAGACTGTTGGTGGTAAAGGAAATGAACGTCTATTTTGGTTGGATATTAAACAAAAAGAAAATAATGTTATTGAAAATGATTTAGATGAAGGGGAGGAATTGGTTATTTATGACCGAGTTGATCCAGCCGAAATAAAAATATCTTGGTTTTATAAGTTGATTTTTAGAGATGGAGAAATAAAAAATAAAAGTATAAGAGGGCTAGTTATGCTGGCAGTTATTTTTGGAAGTTTTATTGGATGGGCATTATATATTTGTACATTCTCATTAGTTTTAGTGCGTGCTGGGCAAAATTTCACTTCATTTGATCTTTTTTTAATTTTCTGTTTAATTGGATTTTCTTACCTATCACTCAAATATTGGTTCATTCCTATTTGGAATTTACCCGAGCATCGTGTGATTAAGGCCCCTATGACATTCATTGCATTACATGAAGATCATGCCGATATTGAAATGTATCGAGATAAAGATCGTAATCAACTTACACGGATAACACGATTTAAAGGCGTTTGTCCGGTATGTTCAGCAGATGTTGTTCTTAGAGAGGGACGACCAGATCAGAAAGTACCACTTGTTGGAAGATGTGTGGAAAGCCCATTTGCACATGTATATAGTTTTGACCGTGTTATTATGAAGGGTAAAAAGTTATCATAGTAGCTAAAGATATTTTTTATTAAGTTATGGCAGATCATCTTATTTCGTATTTAAAGGTCGATTCACACAAAAAATTATTTGTGGTAGGTGATCTACATGGTTGCTATGGGCTTTTACTTGAAGAACTTAAAAAAATTAATTTTAATTTTGCAAGTGATTTATTGATATGTACAGGGGATCTGATTGATCGAGGTAATGAAAATCTTGAATGCATTTCTTTACTAAACCAACCATGGTTCCGTACTGTACGTGGAAATCATGAAGAGATGTGCATCAAAGGACAATATGACACCAATATTAGAGATATACATATACGCAATGGAGGGGAATGGTTTTACGGGTTGCCTCAACAAAAACAACTAGAAATTAGTAATAAATTTATGGAATTGCCCGTAGTCATAGAAATTGAATTGGAAGGCAAAAAGATTGGTATTGTTCATGCTGACATTGATATCCAAGACTGGAATATCTTTAAGCAAGACATATTTAAAGGTGACTATAAAATTCCAGGGATCACATCATCCTATTCAAATGCACTCTGGGGTAGGGGACGAATACGTAATTACTCAAACCATTATGATATTGTTGAAAACATCAATGAAATCTATTTAGGTCATACGATCGTAAAAGAATATACTAAAATTGATAATTGCCATTATATTGATGTCGGATCATCTTTCACTTCTAAGCTTTGTATTATAAAAGTTCAATAAAGATTTGCTTTGGAGTGGGGGAGTAAAGTGATGTTAAAAAGTTTAATTGATCAAAAAAACAACATTTGAATCGTGTATCCTGACTTGTATCCTAAATTTTTATATTAATAATTAATCCATTAAAAACAATAGGGTAGGTTAATGTTTTCGTCCGTCTGGGCCCACCATATAAAACAACCACTTACGTGCACTAATCGTAAGTGGTTTTTTTGTTTTTAGATTCTAGTAAGCAAATAGTAAGCGGAATGAATCAACATTATTTTCCATTGGCTTTGATAAACAAACGATTTAAAAATAGAGTTTTCTGTAGGTACTCATCAAATTAAAGTGACAATGTGGTGGGTATAGGGCGGCCTAATATGGGCTATCACCGTCGTAGTTTGGTGGTAACCCAAATGCCATGTATCAAATTATTAGGAGATAAGCTGACGGCAAGACATTTTTAAAGTCAGATCAATGAAATTCACACGCGTGTAGTAGTTCTGAATAGATTTACGGAATTGGGTAGACCTCACACCCAAGTTATCACTTAAATTTGAATGAATTGGGGAAAACTCAGCTTTTGAATGTCTATGCAACACAGCAGCTTGAATTAGTTTTATCGTGAGTGGTGGAACAAAACTATCAAATGGCTTTGTTGCATAAAGATTTCATAACTATATGATTTTAAAAGTTTTTATTATTTTTATGATCCAAAATTAAATTTATTTAAATCAGATGCTTACATATTTATGCAACATAGCCGAGTTGAAGCAACAGATCAAATCTAAATCAGATTTGAAAAATAATTACGGTGGATACTGTCCTGTGGTAATAACTCTAATAAACGCTGTACCGCATCAATTCGGTCATGTGTTTGTCCAATAATTCTTAATAATTGATCGATATCCTTTATTTGATAGATCAACTGGCTCAAACGGGCATCAAAACAATGTCTCCAAGTGCTGAGTAAAGGGCTTTCTGATTTAGAGAGAAAGCTACCTTTATATAGTGAGAATGTACTGGAAATAAGATTTGCATTTAATGATTGTTCAGCACGTAAAAAATCACATTGGACTTCACAACTAAGCCTATAAATGCGAGCCTCAATTGAATGAGGTAATAGGCTACGAAGTTGTGAAAGCTCAGCCTTTAGGGTTTTTAGGCTGACACTACGCTCACCATAAAGGGCATAGTGTAACTCTTCTAAGCCAATTCCATGGGGATGCAAAGCTAAAATGCAAAGTATTTCAATTTGACGGTGACTCAAGTTTAAATTTTGCCCATTAAATTGAACCCAAGGCGAACCTAGCGCTTTAATGTATAAAAAATTTTTCTGTTCAAATTTTATGGCACGCTGTATTAAGTCTGCACAGCGTTCCACAGCAAGAATGCCTAGAGGGGTATGTTTTTTATATTTTGTGGAAAGATTGATAATGCCATGAAATTGACCTGAAGTCGGATCCCAGATAGGTGCTGCATAACAGACCCAATCACGAACGCTGTCCATTTGGTTTTCATGAGAATAGACGCAACTTGATATTTGGCCGTTTAACGCCATACCAATCGCATTGGTTCCAACTGCCTGTGTAGACCAATGTCCGCCCTCAATAAAATGAACTTGTTCAGCAGAAGAAAGCATCGCTGAACTACTCCATGTCCACAAGAGAGTCCCGTGATGATCTGTAAGACCAATTGCCATATCTGAATCATTTGCTATTTTGAGTAAATCTGCATAATTATGCTGAATAGAACGGCGGAATAAAGACGTTTGATCTTCTTGAGGCAATGCTAAAACAGGGGCAGCATGCACAGTAGTTTGATTAATTAAATGGGTTGTTTGCAGCTTTTTTGCAGGTGGTGTATTGAACAGGTTCATATCATATTCCTTTATGATGAGACTGTAATATTTTTAAACTTTAGAAATGAGTTTCCAAATTTATAGTCATTTACGTCATTTCTTCTTGCTTCGATTTTAAATGCTTTTATCTTTGCTTGGTTAAATTAGATCTTTTGGCTTTACCAGTCCTTGAGCTACTTTAAAAGTGTTCTTATAAGGTGAAAATGACTATTTACATCTGAAATGTTAATAAACGTAACTGTCATATTTATCAATGAAGCATGTAAATAATGAAAAGTCATTCACGTATATATGGGGCAGGTACAGACTCGCCATAATACTGACGGTCAGCAAAATAACTTGATCTCACTAATGGCGCACTCCAAATATTTTTAAACGCTAAGCGCTCTCCATGTGTTTGATAATGCTTAAACTCTTGCAACGTAACAAAACGATGAATTGGCGCATGTGATTTGGATGGCTGTAGGTATTGGCCGATTGTGACATAATCAATTTGATAATCTTTCAAATCATTTAATAACGCAATAACCTCAGCTTCAATCTCTCCCAAACCCACCATCAAACCACATTTCGTTGGGATATCAGGGCAGTAGTGTTTAAATTTCTTGAGTAAATCCAATGAATGCTGATAGTTAGAGCCTGGTCGCATGGCTTTATACAGACGTGGCACGGTTTCAATATTATGATTAAAAACATCAGGTGGGTTTTGGCTCAGAATCTTCAGGGCAATATCTGCACGACCACGAAAATCAGGAACCAAAATTTCTATCAGAGTCTCTGGACTGGTTTGACGAATTTCTCGAATGCAATCTGCAAAATGCTGTGCACCACCATCTTTTAAGTCGTCTCGATCAACAGAAGTAATCACGACATACTTTAAGTTTAGATTCTTGACTGTTTCAGCCAGATGCTTTGGCTCATTAGTATCTAGGATATTAGGACGACCATGTGCGACATCACAGAATGGGCAGCGTCGAGTACAAATATCTCCCATGATCATAAACGTTGCAGTTCCACCGCTAAAGCATTGAGGCAAATTAGGGCAGGCCGCTTCTTCACAAACCGTATGTAGTTCCTGTTGTCGTAATAAATCCTTAATGATTTGGACTTCCACGGGTTGACTAATTTTAGTCCGAATCCATTCTGGCTTTTTCGGTGTCGTTTCCGTTGGAACAACTTTAATCGGAATACGCGCCATTTTCTCAGCGCCACGTAGCTTCTTTCCAGTTAATACTGTGTTATTTAAATCCATTTCAAACACTCCGTTGTTTAAAATAATTAACATATACCCTGATATTAAATAAACTGCTTTAAATGCATTAATAATATTAAAACAGGGCAAAAAACTTATCATATAAAACAAAGGTTGGTTAAAGGTTTGTTTTTGTATGTGATTGAACTGTTGTAAAATTTTACAAAAATTTTTAATTTTATAACCTTCTGTTTTTAATATTTATTTCATCTTTTTATGCATTATATTTTTTTAGTCTAATATGAAATTAAGTAAAAATATTCTTATATAAATATACGATTTAAAAATCCAATTATTCAATTTTGGATTTTCTTTTAAGCGTAGTTAATAAGGAATAAATATATGCAATTAACGGAAGAGCAATTGCTAGCAGCATACAAAAGAATGCGCGACATTCGTGAATTTGAGGATCGACTTCACGATGAAAACAATACAGGTGATATCCCAGGTTTCATCCATCTTTATAGCGGTGAGGAAGCTGTTGCAGTAGGGATTTGTGAAAATTTAACAGATAAGGACTTCATTACATCAACACATCGTGGTCACGGACATTGTATTGCTAAGGGCTGTGACATTCACGCCATGATGTTAGAAATTTTTGGCAAAGATGATGGTTTGTGTCGTGGTAAAGGCGGCTCAATGCACATTGCGGATTTAGATAAAGGCATGCTCGGTGCAAACGGTATTGTAGGTGGTGGTCCACCTTTGGCTATTGGGGCAGCTTTAAGTGCTAAAACACTCAAAAATGGTGGGATTGGTCTATCTTTTACTGGTGATGGCGGTTCAAATCAGGGCTTAACTTTTGAAGCCATTAATATGGCTGTTGTGTTAAAGCTTCCTGTCATTTTTGTTTTTGAAAATAACGGTTTTGGTGAAGGTACTGCACATGATTATGCCGTAGGCAGTAAAGATATTGCAGGCCGAGCAGCAGGTTTTGGCTTACCCGCTGAAAAAGTAGATGGAACAGACTTTTTTGCTGTGTATGAAGTTGCACAAAAAGCCATTGAACGTGCCCACCGTGGTGAAGGCCCGAGTGTGATTGAAACGGTAACTAACCGATTTTATGGACATTTTGAAGGTGATCCAGGGCTTATCCGTTCTAAAGAAGAACTGGATTATGTCAAAGAACATAAAGATCCATTGAAAATATTCCGCGAAAAAGTCAAAGACAAAATTGACGAAGCCAAACTCGATGCGATTGACGCCCAGTCTAAAGCCAATGTAGACGATGCCGTTGCAAAAGCACGCGCAGCTAAGTACCCAGAAGTCTCTCAGTTACTTACTGATGTTTACGTCTCTTACTAAAGGAATAGTAGAAAAATGCCAAATAAAAGTTATCGAAACGCGATTAAAGAAGCAATTGAATTAGAAATGCGCCGAGACCCAAGTGTCATTGTGGTCGGTGAAGATGTTCGTGGTGGGCATGGTGGCAAAAATACCGATGATAATAAACTGGAAGGTTTTGGCGGTGTACTTGGTGTAACCAAAGGCTTATGGACTGAATTTGGTTCTGAACGAGTCATTGATACGCCAATTACAGAATCAGCGATTATTGGTATGGCGGCAGGGGCTGCTGCAACGGGTTTAAGACCTGTGGCAGATTTAATGTTTATGGATTTTTACGGCGTGTGTTATGACATGCTGTATAACCAAGCAGCTAAATTTCGCTACATGTTTGGCGGCAAAGCCAAAGCGCCACTCGTTGTACGTGGCATGATTGGTGCAGGTTTTTCCGCAGCAGCGCAGCATTCTCAGTCGCCATATAACGTGTTTGCCTCAGTGCCTGGTTTAAAAGTGGTGGTGCCTTCAAGTGCCTATGATGTAAAAGGGTTGTTGATTCAAGCCATTCGAGATGACGACCCAGTAGTCTTTTGTGAACACAAGTTGTTGTACGACATTAAGGGCGAAGTGCCAGATGAGTCCTACGCTATTCCTTTTGGTGTCGCAAATTACACCCGTGAAGGCACAGATATCACCATTATAGCCTTAAGTTTGATGGTGCATCGTGCCAATGAAGTCGCTGATAAGCTCGCAAAAGAAGGCATTTCGGTTGAAGTGGTTGACCCTAGAACCATTTCACCATTAGACGAAGATGGCATTTTAGAGTCAGTAGCTTCAACAGGTCGTGTGGTGATTGTAGATGAATCAGCAGCACGTTGTGGTTTCGGACATGATGTGGCTGCGCTTATTGCCCAGAAAGGCTTTCATTATCTTAAAGCACCAATCGAATTAGTCACTCCACCACACTCACCCGTACCATTTTCACCAGTACTAGAAAAAGAATGGCTACCTAGTGTAGAACGCATTGAACAGGCTGTACGCAAGACGTTGGAGGCTTAGGATGAGCGAAATTAAAACTTTAGAAATCCCAAAATGGGGTTTGTCCATGGAAGAGGGTACGATTGCCCAATGGCTGATTGAGGAAGGTACCCAATTTAGTAAAGGACAGGAAATTTGTGAAATTGAAACCACAAAAATCGTCAATGTATTGGAGGCACCTTTTGATGGCCTGCTACGAAAAATTATTGCTAACGATGGTGACACACTGGTCGTAGGTGGAATCATTGCAATTTGTGCAGACGCTCAAGTTTCCGATGCAGAAGTTGAAGCATTTGCACAGTCTTTAGGTGGAACACCTGCTGTAACTGAAAATAAAGCGGTAGCAGCGGTTCCTGAAAAAGTCGATGTGGCTCAAGTTGAAACCAAAGTACAAGCTGCTCCTAAACAGAACAGTGTTGGTAATGGATCAAAAGCGGTGACTCAGGGCGGATATTCTATTCCTGATGAGTTACAAGGCTACCAACAAAGCGATGATATTTTTGCAACGCCACATGCCTTGAAATTGGCTGAAAAGCATAATGTAAACTTGGCTCAGATTACGGGTTCTGGACGTGAAGGCCGTATCATTGTTCAAGATATTCAGGCCGCAGTTCAAGCTGCTGGTGGTTCTTGGCCAGATGTACGTCATCAAGCCAGCACGAAAGCCGCGAAATCTAAAGCAGATGATAGTGATGTTCTAGCGACACCTGTTGCCCGCCGTTTGGCAAGACAATGGGGCATTAATTTGCATGATTGTCGTGCATCGGGTTCACGTGGACGAGTCTGTAAGGAAGATGTTGAAGCTGTATATCAACGTGAAAACCCTGTACAAGCTCAACATGCTGATCATGCGCATCCAGCAGAGTCCGCAAAATTCACTACTGTAGCTATGAATGGTATGCGTAAAGCAATCGCTGCACGGCTACAAGCGGCAAAACGCAATGCACCACATTTTCGCTTAACGATAGACTTAAATGTTGAGTCGGTTCAGGTTTTGCGTCAGCAAATTAACAGTACTGTACCGCAAGTCAAACTGTCCATTAACGATATGCTGATTAAAGCTGCTGCTGCTGCACTGATTAAAGTTCCACAAGTTAATGTTCAGTTTGATGAAGAGAATCAGCAGATTTTACAGTTTGAACAGGCTGATATTTCGGTTGCTGTAGCCATCGAAAATGGACTGATCACGCCAATTATTAAAGCAGCGAACCGTAAATCTTTGGCGCAAATTTCCAATGATATGCGTGATCTGGCGACACGTGCCAAAACTGGAAAATTGGCACCTGATGAGTTTCAAGGGGGCAGTTTCAGTATTTCCAATTTAGGCATGCTTGGTATTCAACAGTTTGATGCCATTATTAACCCGCCTCAAGGTGCAATTCTAGCCTTAGGTGCAGCAGAGAAACGTGCTGTCGTTGAAAATGATGAGATTGTTGTTCGTGAAATGGTGACCGCAACATTGTCTTGTGATCATCGTGTCATTGATGGTGCGTTGGGTGCTCAATTCTTATCGGCATTTAAGCAGTTTGTCGAAAATCCTGCATTAATTTTGGTGTAGGAGGAATAGTCATGTCAGATACACAATTTGATCTTGTGGTTATTGGTGCTGGTCCTGGAGGATATGTCGCTGCGATTCGCGCAGCGCAACTGGGATTAAAAACGGCAATCGTTGAAAAACAACACTTAGGCGGAGTATGTCTTAATTGGGGATGCATTCCAACCAAGGCATTATTGAGCGGGGCTGTGCTTGCGCAGCAGTTCAAACATGCAGGGCAGTTTGGCTTTACGCTTAACGCGATTGATTTTGATATTCAAAAACTGGTCCATCATAGCAGACAGGTTTCTGAGCAACTGGTGCAAGGTATCGGTCAACTATTGAAAAAAAATCAAATCACTGTTTTTAACGCAGCAGCCCAGTTTATTGCCAAAGAGCAATTAGAGCTTACAGATGCGAATGGTCAAAAACAGCAGATTTCTGCACCGCATATTATTGTCGCAACAGGCGCACGTGCGGCCAATTTGCCTCATATTCCTGTAGATGGCCATCAGGTCTGGAGTTATAAAGAGGCTTTAGTTCCAGAACAATTACCAAAATCTTTACTAGTCATTGGTTCGGGTGCTATAGGCAGTGAGTTTGCAAGCCTATACCAAGACTTAGGCTGCCAAGTCACCTTGGTTGATATTGCAAAGCAGATTCTTCCTAGCGAAGACATTGAGGTTGCGAAGTATGTACAAAAGCAATTTGAACAGCAGGGTATGCAGGTTTTAACCGAAGCGATTGTAAAAAAAATAGAAACTGATCAGGCTCAAGTACATTGTCATATTGAAACTGCCACAGGTGTACAAATCATTACTGTTGAAAAGGTGCTTTCAGCTATTGGCGTGAAACCAAATGCTGAAAATCTTGGCCTAGAAGCTTTGGGAATTGAATTTGAGAATGGTTTTATTAAAGTCGACTCATGGTGTAAAACCAATGTAGTGGGCATTTATGCAATTGGTGATGTCGCAGGCGCACCGTGTTTGGCACACAAAGCCAGTCATGAAGCCATTCTTTGTGTGGAGAAAATTGCAGGCCTAAGTCATGTACATGCTTTAGATCGTACACAAATTCCGGGCTGTATTTTTACCCATCCGCAAGTGGCCAGTATTGGTTTGACAGAACAGAAAGCGAAAGCTGCGGGCTTGAATATCAATGTGGGTAAGTTTCCTTTGCAAGCCAATGGTAAGGCATTGGCTTTGGGCGATAGCGCAGGATTTGTTAAAACCATTTTTAGTCAGGAAACAGGTGAATTGTTGGGTGCTCACATGGTTGGGCATGAAGTCACCGAACACATCCAAGGTTTTGCGATCGCAAAATATCTAGAAGCAACCGATGAAAGCTTAGCACAGGTCATTTTCCCTCATCCTACTTTATCTGAGGCGATGCATGAGTCGGTCTTGTCTGCGATGCAACGTGCAATTCATATCTAAGGAGTCGCAACATGCCTAGAGGTTTAAACAATAAAGTTGCATTAATTACGGGTGCGGCACAAGGTATTGGACGCGGTATTGCCTTACGTTTAGCACAAGAAGGTGTTCATATTGGATTGGTCGATCTTCACCAAGAAAAGTTAAATACTGTTCAACAAGAGGTTGAAGCCTTTGGCGTAAAAGCCACCACATTTATTGCGGATATTTCAGATCCAATACAAATCAGTGACGCTATTAATCATGCAGAATCGACACTTAATGGTTTTGATATCATGATTAATAATGCAGGTATTGCACAAGTCAAAGCTTTGGCAGAAGTAACGCCGAGTGAATTTAACCAAATTATGAACATCAATGTCGGTGGTGTACTTTGGGGGATTCAAGCCGCAGCAAATAAATTTAAACAACGCCAACAGGCTGGAAAAATTATTAATGCATGCTCAATAGCAGGTCATGAAGGTTTTGCTTTACTCGGTGTTTATTCGGCAACTAAATTTGCAGTTCGTGCATTGACGCAAGCTGCGGCTAAAGAATATGCCAGTGCTAAAATTACGGTAAACAGCTATTGTCCGGGTGTTGTTGGTACAGACATGTGGGTCGAAATAGATCAGCGGTTCTCTGAAATTACAGGTGCACCAATTGGTCAAACGTATAAAAAATATGTAGATGGTATTGCTTTAGGACGTGCTGAAACACCAGATGACGTGGCTGCATTAGTTGCATTTTTAGCCAGCGAGGATGCAAACTATATTACAGGTCAGTCTATTTTGACAGATGGTGGAATGGTTTACCGTTAATATCAACAGGCTTTGTTGCACAAAGATTTCATAACTATATGATTTTAAAAGTTTTGATTATTTTTTTATCCAAAATTAAATTTATTTAAATCAGATGCTTACATATTTATGCAACAAAGCCGATATTAATTAGTTTTTCATTAAAATTTTGATTGAGTGATACTCATAGACTGGGTAGGATTGGAGCAATTTAAATTTCATTCACTTTTTTGTTCATTTATGAAGAATTTTTTTTATCTGTCAACTTTAGTATTTAGCAGTTCTTTTATTTTAGGAAATGTAAGTCATGCTTCAGAGTTTAATGGTTTTAAAAGCTTAGATGTTGCTCGTGATAATGTACGTTTGGGTGCTTTATGGCAGCAAGGTACAGGTCCTATAGGGCTAGAAATATCAAGGGATAACACTATTACCTCAAAGTCATTTAATGGATATGATATTCAGAAGAATTTTGATCTTGATGTAACAGCTAGTATTTATGGACTTTTAGGCATTTCACCAAAAATTCAAAAAAATGTAAAATTGAATTTAGAAGGGGTAGAAGTTGTTACAGTTAAAGATTTAACTCAACTTAATATCACGAATGGTAATAATATTATTTATGAAGCTTTAAGAGTAAAAGGTTTCACTCTTGATATAATCAATGATGCAAATGCTGAAATTGAAACAGCTATTTTAGAAAAATTTGGCAATAGTACGATTAGTGCCGATAGTAACTATAATAAAAAGATACAAGTAAAGGCTGATAATCTGTTTGTTGCTTATCGTGTAATAACTATAAAAAATGCGAGAGTTAAAGAAAAAACAAAGAAAATTACTGATAAACCTGTAAAATTAGATGGTTATACTTTTAATATTTATCCTGATAAAGCAATTTCATGTATGTGTCCAGGTATTGGAAGTGCTGTTAGTTTGGCTGCTTCAGCAACTTGCCGAGCTAAAAATCCATTAACAATTGTGGCTGAAAATCCTAAATTAGGAAATATCAATCAAGGTGGATTGCATTTAAAGGTTACTCAAAGTTGGGAAGCACCTTTACAAGCACCGATACGATTAGATTATAGACAAAAATCAGGTGGAATAGAAGTTGATTTGCTACGTGTAAATGCATATGTAAGTAATATGATTTATAAGTCTTGTCTTCGTTTAGAAGATTACCAGTTATCGGAAGAGTCATCTTTAAAACTAACAAAAATTCGCTATGAGTTAACTCCTCTTAAACGTCCACAGGCTCCAGGATGGTAATATTAAAAAACAACAGCAGGTCGACCTGAATCTATAATAAAAAAGCGTGCTCTCCTGAGAGCACGCTTTTTTATTATGTATACCTTTTAGTATGCTAAATATTAAATGTTTATAAAAACTTCAATAGATCTCTTTCATAAATCAAAAAACGATCTTCTTTTTGGTTGATATTTGCACTCCAGATTTCTTGGCATTCATGCATAATCTGCGGATGAAATACATCGATTCAAACAAGCTTTCTGATCCTCAGTTCAAGCGATACACGGGCATCTCATGGTCAACCTTTGATTTAATGGTTGAGCAATTGAAGAAACATGTCCCTGCCAAAGGCAGACCGCCCAAGTTAAGCCTGGAAGACCAGGTTCTGCTCTGTCTAAGCTATTGGCGTGAATACCGAACATTGTTCCATGTCGCAACAAGTTATGGCGTGTCAGAGCCCACAGCCTCAAGAATTGTCCGTCATGTTGAAGACTGCCTGATTCGGTCCAATCTCTTTAATTTATCCAAAGATTTACCCGAGGGCGAAGGCATCGATTGGAATGTTGTGATCGTGGATGCCACAGAAATTCCAATCCAAAGGGGCTTTGTTGCATAAATATGTAAGCATCTGATTTAAATAAATTTAATGTTGGATCAAAAAATAATCAAAACTTTTAAAATCATATAGTTATGAAATCTTTGTGCAACAAAGCCTTTTTGAAAACAACGTAGTTTTGTTAAATTTTGTGAAAAATTTGACACGGTGCTATAATTGCGAACCTGATAATTTGTCAATTTTTTAAACACTGATCACGATGATGCAACTCCACGTATCCCACTTAAATCTAAGTTCGATTGATCAAAAGTTATCAGCTATAGAATACATTCCTGCGATGCAACGCCGACGTTTGTCTCGTCTGGCAAAACTGGCTTTGAATTGTGCCATACAAGCTTTAGATGCCTGCAATGTCGATTATATTGTTTGGGTGTCGCAATATGGTGATGAAGCCAAAACGCTGAATATATTAGAAGATGTCTTGAGAGGGCAAACGCCTTCACCGACTCAATTTTCAACCTCGGTACATAATGCAATTTCAGGCTTATATTCTATTTTATGTCAGGATGCGACACCTGCGACCAGTTTGGCAGGTTCGTGGAATGATGGGTTGATTGAAGCTTATGCATGGTTAAAAACAAGGCCAGAAGCCTGTCAGGTTTTGCTGGTGTATTATGATGAAGCCTTGCCTGAAATGTATATCGAGCATCAGCCATTTTCTGCTTTTGCGATGGCAGCGATGATTTCATTAGCGCCTGCAAATTTGATATTGATGCCAAAGCATACGAATGCAACGCCAGCCTATCAGCAAGCTTTAGCATTTAACACGTTTTGGACTAATCCTGAGCAAACTGAATCTGAAGCGTGGACGAAATGCTGAAATTAAATCGAATCAAGCAAAAAGCCAACTATGCATGGCGGGTTGGGGCGACAGGATTTAGCTTTGCCAGCTTTGGCTTAGGCGGTGTGGCGATTGGCGGTTTGGTTGCCCCTCTGGTTAAGCTGAGTTCGTCTGATCTGGATGTCCGAAAACAGCGCACTCAAAAGGTGATTAAACACAGTTTTAAAGGTTTCACCGAAATGATGGTGAAACTGGGCATTATGACTTATACGGTTGAAGGTTTAGAGAAATTAAAAAACAGTCAACAGGAGTTGGTGATTGCCAATCATCCGACACTGATTGACGTGGTGGTTTTAATTGGTTTAATGGAGCAAGCAAACTGTGTCGTTAAGCAGGCACTGTGGTCAAATCCATTTACCAAAGGTCCTGTGCAAAGTGCGGGCTATATTTTAAATGCGGGTTCTGAACAATTTATTCAGGACTGTGTACACAAATTGCAGCAGGATCATGCCGCGTCCTTGTTGATCTTTCCTGAGGGAACAAGAACAGCAAAAGGTGAGCAGTTGAACGAGTTTCAGCGCGGCGCAGCCAATATTGCACTAAGGGCAAGGGTACCGATTCGGCCTGTGCTAATTAGCTGTACGCCCTCGACACTCACCAAAAACGAAAAATGGTATCACATTCCAGAACAGCCTTTTCATATCCATGTAAAAGTCTTGGATGCGATCCAAGTGGAAGACGTATTGGATGACGTAACGGTTAATCCAAAAAATGTACGTCAATTAAATCAACAATTACAATGGTTTTTTAACCAAGAGTTATCCCTAAATGACGAATCTTGCTGATGAATTAAAGCAAATGATTATTGATGTCCTTGCCCTTGAAGACATCAGTATTGAAGACATTGATACAGACGCGCCTTTGTTTGGCGATGGTCTAGGTTTGGACTCGATTGATGCCCTTGAATTAGGCTTGGCATTGAAAAAACGTTATGGCATTCATTTGAATGCAGAGTCTGCAGAAACCAAAGAACATTTTAAATCAATTCAAAGCTTAGTGGCTTTGGTTGAAGCACAGAAAACAGCATAAGAGGTTGCTATGCTTGCACAAGAAACCGTGTTAGAAAAATTACGTGAATGGATGGAAGAGTTGTTTGAAATTGCGCCTGAAGATGTGCAATTAGAGTCAAACCTAGCTTCAGACCTCGATGTTGACAGTATTGATGCCATTGATTTGGTGGTAAAAATTAAAGAGTTGACAGGCAAACAAGTCAACCCTGAAGATTTTAAAAATGTGCGCACCATTCAAGATGTGGTGGTCGTGATTCAGAATATGTCAGTTGCATGAACAACATCTTAAAAGGGGTAGCAGGGATCGGTTTGATCCTCTATCCTTTTTTTGTCGCTTATGCTTTGGCACATGGACAGTATGTCTGGGTCAGTGCGGTATTGATTGTACTGGGCATTTTACGTCTCTTGAGTAAGGGCAATGCCCTGCTGTGGCCATTGACAGGTTTTGCCATTTTATGTGGCGGGCTGAGTTTGATTTTAAAAGATCATGCGTGGCTTAAACTCTATCCTGTCTTTATGAGTCTTGGGGCGCTGTTTATTTTTGCCAGCACCTTGATTCGACCGCCTTCAATGATTGAGCGTTTTGCACGTTTGGCAGAGCCTAATCTGCCAGAAGAAGGAGTCGAATGGACCCGTCAAGTGACCAAAGTTTGGTGTGGTTTTTTTTGCATCAATGCGGTCATTGCCCTGATCACTGTTTTCTTTGCACCGATGAAAATTTGGGTGATGTATAACGGCTTGATCTCTTATGTCTTGATGGGTGGATTATTGCTGGGTGAATTTGTGTTGCGTAAACGCCAGCAACGACTGCATCAGGCACAGAAATAACAGCATTTCCGTCAGGGCAGCTGAAACAGTGGTCTCGAACTATAGCGATTAGAAATACGGTTTTTAAAAACAAATTTTATGTCTTGTCATTTTCAACACCATCTCCATTCATCGCGTCCCTTGTGTATTCATGCGGACTCAAGTTTTGTTTCCTTTCACACTTTTTGGTTGGATGTAGCTTTACAGGCTACGCAAATTCAGCAGTTGGAACAGCCAGTATGGGCGCTTTGGCAAGAAGACAGTTATGAGTTTTTAGTATTGTTGTTTGCAGCCTTACAAGCAGGTAAGCAAGTGCTGTTGCCGCCGCATCGGGTCAGTGACTTAGAAAAAGAATTGGCTGAACAGCAGATTTATTTTTTACAACGTTTGCCGTCGACAGCCACGCCAACTTTTGAGCTTCAATTTGATGCTACCTTTCTCAATCAGGCACAGCTGTATTTTTATACTTCGGGCTCAACAGGGCAGCCGAAAAAGATTCCGCGCACCTTGCAACAATTGTTCAATGAAGTCTGTGGTTTAGAAGCCAGTTTTGATTTGCCTGAGCAGGCGATCGCGATTGCTACGGTGAGCCATCAGCATATTTATGGTTTGCTGTTTAAGTTGTTGTGGCCTTTAGCCAGTGGACGCAGTTTCTATCAGAAACAATTGGCTTTCCCTGAAGATGTAGTTGATCTTCAAAAGAAAATTACCCATTTGCAACTGCCCAATTACCTCATTTCAAGTCCTGCATTGTTGAAGCGCTGGACCACAGATGTAGTGTTGCAAGACTGCCATCGGGTCTATTCCTCTGGTGGAAAGTTGGATGCAGGCGTGCGTCCTTTGCTGAACCGTCCCATTACCGAAGTGTTTGGTAGTTCTGAAACAGGCGGGATTGCTCACCGTCAGGCAGATGATGCGCTATGGACTCCCTTTGCCAATGTCGAAATTAACTGCGCCGAGCAACAAGAGTTAGCCGTTAAAACCAATCATGCCTTTAGCATGGATTGGATTTTGACTGGAGATAAAGTGCAGGTCGTGGATGCAAATAATCCCAAAAGTCCATTCCAACTATTGGGGCGTTTGGACCGTATTGTCAAACTGGAAGAAAAGCGGTTAAGTCTCGATGCGATTGAAGTGAAAATCGCTGAGTTGGCAGAAATACAGCAGTGCCATGTTTTAATTCATGAAAAAGAACAGCGTCAGATTTTGGCGGTGGTAGCGGTGCTGACAGTGGATGCAAGGGTGCTGCTTATCGAAAAGGGCAAAGCTGCCTTTACCGCACAGCTGAAAAAACAATTACAACAGAAGCTGGAAAGTATCGCGATTCCGCGGCAGTGGCGGTTCTTAACGCAAATGCCACAAAATGCACAATCGAAGCTGAATAAACAGTATTTAAAATCACTCTTTCTGCCGATGACCTTGCCTGTGGTATTGACACAGCAGTCTCAGGATATGCAGATCAGTTATGCTTTGGAGTTTGTGCCTGAGCTGGAATGCTTTAAAGGGCATTTTCCGAACTTTCCGATTTATCCGGGCGTAGGGCAAATTGGTTTTATCCAGCATTTTGCCAAACAAAATTGGGTGGATTTACTGTGGTGCAATGGTTTTGAGCAATTAAAATTTCAAGGACTGATCCAACCCTATCATACGGTGGAACTGGTGCTCAGCCGTAAAGCGCATAAGGTCAGTTTTGAGCTGAAAAATCATGACAAAATATTGGCATCAGGACGTTTGCTGTTTGCTATCCCTTCAGACGTTTAAGCCGAGAGAAAAAATGAAACACTGCTTTGTGATTCCTGTGTATAACCATCCACATTATTTGGCTGCGTTACTGTCACATTTAAGCGCTTTTGAGTTACCCATCATTATGGTGAATGATGGCAGTGATGCCGATTGTACGGCGGTATTACATCAGCTTACGCAGGACTATCCAAGGGTCGATTTGGTTGAACATACCCACAATCAAGGGAAAGGGCAGGCGGTGATCACGGGGCTCAAACATGCCTTTCAATGCGGTTATAGCCATGCCTTGCAACTCGATGCCGATGGACAACATGACTGGCAGGATGTGCAACGCTTTTTAGACACCTCTATCCAGCACCCCGAAGCCATGATTATTGGTCAGCCGATCTTTGATGCGACTGTTCCCAAAAAACGTCTCTATGGCCGTTATGCAACGCATATTTGGGTGTGGATTAACAGTCTGTCTTTTGAGATTAAAGACAGCATGTGTGGCTTTCGTGTCTATCCTCTAGCGCAGACAGTGAACATTCTAAACACTGCCAAGTTTCAACCGCGGATGGGCTTTGACTCGGAAATTTTAGTGCGTTTGAAATGGGACAATGTGCCGTTTATTAATCTGCCCACGCATGTGATTTATCCTGAAGGTGGTATTTCACATTTTGATGTGTGGCGTGACAATTTGGGCATGGCGCGCGCGCACAGCCGCTTGTTGGGTGGCATGCTGCTGCGGTTCCCCAAACTGATTTATCAGAAAGTCAAAGGTTAAGGTGGTCAGAGAAATATATGCAGAAATGGAGCGCCGTGAAAGAACGGGGCGGGATGTTACCGCTAATGCTGATGCTGGGTTTCTACCGTTTGGGTGGGCGTTGGCTGTGCCGAGTCATCTTATACTTTGTGATTTTATGGTACTGGCTCTTTTCCAATACTGCGCGTCAGGCTTCACTGTTGTACTTAAAAAAACTGCATCATTTTGCAGGTGCGCAGTCGCCGTTTCAGGCTGAGCCGCAGCTGTGGCACAGCTATACGCATTTGATGCAATTTGGCGAATGTATTTTAGATAAAATTGAGGGCTGGCTCGGGCATATTCCTGAGCAGAACTTAAAGCTGCATGGTCATGCGCACTTTCGTTCGCACTATCAAAAAGGTGCGGTGATAGTGGTGTCACACTTTGGCAATATTGAATTGCTGCGCGCCGTCAAAGCAGAGCATCCGCAGAAAATTAATGTGTTGGTTTATCAAAAACATGCTACCAAGTTCAATGCATTTTTAAAAAAACTGAATGAACATGCCGATGTTAATTTGGTTTCGGTGGATGAGTTGGGAATTGAAACAGCAATGATTTTACAGGATAAGTTGGATCAAGGTGAATGGGTGATTGTGGCAGCAGACCGCGTACCCGTGCAGTCAGATCGTGTACAATCGGTTGCTTTTTTAGGAGAGCAAGCGCTGTGGCCACAGGGTGCATGGATTTTGGCCAGTTTGTTGAAAGCTCCTGTGTTGGCAGTGTTTTGCTATCGAGTTGATACACATTTTGAAGTGCATATTCATCAAGTGGCGGAGCAGTTGAACTGGCCGCGTAAAGAGCGTTTACAGGCCATGCAACAGACCACAAGACAGTATGTGCAACTGTTGGAACAGCATTGCATACGAGCGCCCTATCAATGGTTTAATTTTTATAATTTTTGGAATAAAGGATAAGTCTTGTGTTAATTGTTGGGGAAACTCCGCTCAGTATTGAAGATGTTTTGGCTGTAGCGCGTAAAGAAAAACAGGTGGTATTGCCTAACTCTGCTGAATGGACAGCATTGATTCAACGCGGTGCAGATTTCCTCGATCAGCTGTTGCAAGACGAAGGCGTCATTTATGGCGTGACCACGGGTTATGGAGACTCGTGCTTGATTGAAATTCCAGCCCACCAAGTGCATGAGCTGCCGCTGCATTTGTCGCGTTTTCATGGCTGCGGCATGGGGCAAAACTTAGACTTAACTACCGCACGTGCTGTCGTGGTGGTGCGTTTATGTTCTTTGGCACGCGGCTATTCGGGTGTCTCGCATGCCTTGTTGCAGCGGTTGGTCTGGATGCTGAATGAAGATGTGATTCCGGTGATTCCATCTGAGGGTTCGGTCGGTGCCAGTGGTGACTTGACCCCTTTGTCTTATATCGCTGGGGCATTGGTCGGTGAGCGCGATGTGTACTATCAAGGCCAGATCGTGCCGATTGCACAAGTGTATGCCGAAAAAGGCTTGCAGCCTTTGGTGATGCGTCCTAAAGAAGGTTTGGCCCTGATGAATGGTACAGCGGTTATGACTGCGATTGCCTGCCTGAATTATAAAAAAGCCGAACAGATTTCTTTTGCCAGTACTTTAATTACTGCATTGAATGTTTTGGCTTTAGAGGGTAATCCAAGTCATTTTGATGAAGTCCTGTTTGCACAAAAACCACATCCGGGACAGCAACATATTGCAGCGCAGTTACGCGACTGGTTAAACAGTGAAGTACAAACCGAACACCAAAGTTCACGCTTGCAAGACCGTTATTCATTGCGCTGTGCACCGCATGTGATCGGGGTGTTTGAAGACTCTAAACTGTGGCTGCGTCAGTTTATTGAAAATGAGCTGAACTCAAGCAATGACAATCCATTAATTGACCCAGTCAACCTGCGGGTACTGCATGGTGGGCATTTCTATGGCGGACATATTGCCCAAGCCATGGATAGTCTAAAAATCATGATTGCGAATATTGCTGACCTGATGGATCGTCAATTGGCGCAGTTGGTGGACTATAAAATGAACAATGGTTTACCGCGTAATTTAACTGGTTCAAGTCCTGAGCGGTTACCGCTGAATCATGGCTTTAAAGCAGTGCAAATCGGGGTTTCGGCATGGACGGCAGAAGCCTTGAAACAGACACTCGCTGCGTCGATTTTCTCACGTTCAACCGAATGTCATAATCAAGACAAAGTCAGTATGGGCACCATTGCCGCACGTGATGCTAGCCGTGTCATTACTCTGACCGAACAAGTGATTGCAGCACTCAGTTGTGCAGCAGTTCAAGCAGTTAAACTTAAAGGTGTAGATACAGAACTCAGCCCTGTTTTAAGAGCATTTCAATACTGGGTGCTTCAGAGCTTCACCTACGTAGCGGAAGATCGTCCTTTGCAACAAGAGCTTCAAACGCTGGTCAATCGTTTTGATCATTTAGAACTGTTAGACAGCATTGCTGTTCAATATTTATAGGAAATGAGCATGTATGCTGATGTAATTATTGAAGTGCCTTTTCATGACGTCGACACCATGCATGTGGTGTGGCATGGGCATTATTTAAAATATTTTGAAATTGCACGTTGCAAACTGTTAGATCAATTTCACTATAACTATAACCAAATGCGCGACTCGGGTTATGCATGGCCTGTCATTGAAAGCTATGTGCGCTATGTACAAGGCATCGAATTTGAACAGAAAATTCGTGTGCGCGCTGTTTTGAAAGAGTGGGAAAATCGCTTGAAAATTGAATATCTGATTTTTGATGCGGTCTCGGGTAGAAAGTTGACCAAGGGCTTTACTTCGCAAGTGGCAGTTCATATTGAAAAGCGTGAAATGTGTTTTCAATCCCCACAGGTGTTGTTGGATTGTTTAAATGCATGGCCTGAGTTTAAGGCGGAGTAATGCAAGCATGATTCGATACAAATTCTCCACGATGATTTTCGTTGCGTGTACAGCCAGTGTGATAACTTCGCTTGCTCCCACAGCGAATGCACAAAATACTGAATTGAAGCAGGTATTTGCTCAGCTTGGCGCAACGCCTGTGGTGCGTGCCCAATTTGAGCAGCAGAAAAAACTGGCAGCATTGAATAAAACCTATGTGTCCAAAGGTACTGTGCTGTTCAGCAAAAACCAAGGCGTGCTGTGGCAGATTCAAAGTCCAGTCAAGGCCGATTTGGTGGTGACAGCGCGTAAGCTGGTACAAAAGACGCATCGCACGTCCAGTCAAATTGAAGTCGATAAGACTCCTTATGGCTCTGTAGCGACGATGTTTTTACAGTTGATGTCGGGCAATGAAGCGGCGCTCGCTAAAAACTTTAATGTGGTGTCTGCCAATTACAGCCCAACGCAGTGGAATGTCAGCTTAACGCCGAAAAGCAGTCTATTTAAAAAGCTTTTTGTCCAAGTCGATGCGCAAGGTCAGCGTTATGTGGACCGTATTACCATTTTGGAACAAGCCAATAACCGCACCATCATTCGTTTTAGCCAGCAAACGGCTCAACCTCAAACTTTAACGGCTGCGGAAAATGCGCTTTTCCAATTGGCAAAATAAATTTAGCGCTCTGTGGTTGTTGGTGCTGTGTGTCATTGCTTTGGCACTGGGCGTGGCTTGGCTGAATAAAGGCATCAAGATTGAGACCAATATTTTTGCTTTGCTGCCTGAAGCCCATCAAGATGCTCATCTGGAACAAGCACAGCAATATGTGAGTCAGCAGTTAAATGACAAAGTTTTTGTGGTGTTGGATGCCAAAACGGATCAGCAATTAGAACAGGCAACACGAGCACTTAAAACCCAAGCTAATCAAAGTCAACTGTTTTTACCTGTTCGTCCACAGCTTGACCCCGATCAATTTGCCCAAGCGCTGTATCAGCACAAAGCAGGGCTATTATCCAAGACTGATCAGCAGCTTGTGCAGGGGCAGGACTATGCTGCGTTGATGGAGCAGGGCTTATTACAACTGATGAGTCCGGGCATGCCGATTACGGCTGAAATGCTCAAGCAAGATCCTTTGCTGTTGTTTCCGCGCTATGCAGTGGGGTTAGGTGCTTTACAAAGCAATGCCGATATCAATTTAGAGCAGGGCTTTGCCACGATTCGTGATGAGCAGGGCATCTCGCGCCTGATGGTACTTCAGCTCAATAACAGCCCCTATAACATTGCCTACCAAGAGCAGACCGCTGCATTTATCCAAAATATCAATCAGCAACTCAACCAGTTGCAGGTCAAACCGCACTGGACAGGTACGCTGCTGTTTGCACAGTTCGGCACTAACTCTGCCAAAGAGGAAATTTCCACCATTGGAGTGGGTTCGACCATCGGGATTTTGCTTCTAGTCTGGTTTGGCTTCCGTTCGATACGACCCATGCTGACGGAAATGGTTGCAGTCGGCACAGGCAGCTTGGTGGCCTTTGCTGTGACCTATTGGGTTTTTGGCGAAATTCACCTGATGACACTGGTCTTTGGTGCCAGTCTGATTGGGGTCTGTGTCGATTTTTCATTTTACTTCATGGCCATGCAGTCTCAGCACCGACAGATCGATGGATTTACTGTTCTAAAGCCGTTATTGCCGAGTCTATTTGTGGGGTTAATGACCACGCTATTGGCCTATGTGGTGCTTAGTTTTACCCCATTTCCGGGCTTTAAACAGATTGCAGTCTTTTCTATGGTTGGACTGAGTGCCGCATGGGTGACCAGTATTTTACTGCTGCCACGTTTGCCTGCGCTGAATGCGGAACCTGCGATACGTGCACTGGGCTTTATTGGCAAAGCGCGTAGTTATGTGCAGAGCCACAACAAGCTACGTTATGGCATGATTGCATTGATTGTACTGGTGACGGGTAGTAGTCTCACCTTGCTGAAAAGCAATGATGACATCCGTAATTTACAAAGTATGGATGCCACTTTAAAGCAGGAAGATCAATATATTCGTTCACGTTTTATGCAGCAGCAAAGCAGCGAATACTTTGTGGTACGGGGCAGAAGCTCAGCAGAGTTGGAGCAGCGCGAACAGCAACTACTGGCAGAGCTTGCGTCCTTGCAACAGGCTGGTAAGTTGGATGCTGTACAAGCTTTAGGGCAGTGGATTCCATCGCTTGAGCAGCAAAAAAAGAATGTTGAAATGTTACAGGCGATTCCTCAGCCGGCTTTAGTGGAATATGCGCAAGCGTTGCAGCTCAACGCAGCGGATATTTTAAACTGGCAAGCGCATTTAAAAGACCAACCGTTATTGACCGAAGCGGTCTTTAAAGATCATCCTCTGCATTTTTTGCAGATGAGTCCGACACAACGTTTGGTGATGCTGCAAAATGTGCATGACGTCAAAGCCGTGCAACAGCTTGAAAATGCGGATGTACAACTGTTACGCCCCGTTCATCAACTGTCTGAATTGTTTAAACAACACCGTGAGCAGGCACAGTGGCTATTACTCAGCGCTTTGCTGATTTTAGCCATTGGCTTAGGGGCACTGTATGGCAAAAAATCCATTCTGCCTTTGGTGTTGCCTGTCAGCATGGCCTTAATGACCACGTTTGCGATTCAAGCATGGCTGGGTGTCGAGATTAATTTATTCAGCATTATGGGTACCTTCCTGATCATTGGAATTGGGGTGGATTATGCTATTTTCTACCGCCATGGACATGATCATCCACAAGTGGTGGGTATGGCTTTGTTTCTGTGCATGATGTCGACGTTCTTTGGTTTTGGTTTGCTGTCCTTTAGTCATACTTATGCCATTCACAGTTTTGGCCTAACAGTGTTGCTGGGCGTTATTTTTTCATTTATTTATGCCACACTTTTTACATCTTCCGATGCGAAACATGTGGTGGTTCAACAATATCAGCCAAAGAGCTGAGTCAAAGGGTACAGTGCAATGAGCACCATGCAACAGACAGATGTTTTAATTATTGGGGCGGGACCATCAGGCAGCTCGGCTGCAGCTTTGCTGCGTCAAAAAGGTTACCAAGTCACGGTCATCGAAAAGCAATATTTTCCGAGGTTTTCCATTGGTGAATCTTTATTGCCGCAGTGTATGGTGTTTTTGGAAGAAGCGGGTTTGTTGGAGACCGTTCGCGCACATGCCGATGAATATGCCTTTCAGTTTAAAAATGGCGCGGCTTTTTTAAGAGGTACGCAGCGCAGTTTTTATGACTTTACTCAAAAGTTTAGCGAAGGTCCAGGCACTACATGGCAGGTAAGACGTGCCAACTTTGACCAGCTTTTGGCACAGCAAGCCGAAAAAATGGGCGCAGATATCCGTTTTGGTCATGAAGTTTTGGCGGTCGATGTGGCATCTACACAACCGATTTTGACGGTGAAAGGTGAGCAAGGCAACAACTACCAAATTCAAGGCAAATTTCTATTGGATGCCAGTGGTTTTGGCCGAATTTTGCCGAAGTTTCTCGACTTAGAAAGTCCATCGGACTTTCCAGTGCGCCGTGCGGTCTTTACCCATATTGAAGATGGTTTGTTGGATGATCCTGAGTTTGACCGCGAGAAAATTTTAATTACCGTGCATGAAAAAGACCACCGTGCGTGGTATTGGCTGATTCCCTTTGCCGATGGGCGTTCTTCATTTGGTATTGTGGCGGAGCAAGATTTTTTTGAAAAATACGGCTATGACGGCAGTGTAGATTATGATTTAGAAGCCTTACAGAAACGTATTTTGGCCGATGATGTCAGTTTGTCGCATTTATTGCGCCATGCTAAGCATGATACTCCTGTACGTACTTTGGTGGGCTACTCTGCCGATGTTAAACATTTGGCATCTGAAAACTACGCGTTACTGGGCAATGCCGGTGAGTTCCTCGATCCTGTCTTTTCTTCAGGGGTAACCATTGCCTTAAAATCGTCTAGTCTAGCTGTGCCATTGGTCGAGCAAGTGTTGCAAGGTCAGAAGGTAAACTGGATGGAGCAATATGAAAAACCGCTACGTAAAGGCATTCAAGTGTTCCGTGCCTATGTCGAATCATGGTATTCAGGTGAGTTTCAGGATGTGGTATTTTCGACTCAACAGGATGAAAAAATCCGCCGTATGATTGCTTCCTTGCTAGCAGGTTATGCGTGGGATGCAAGCAACCCGATCCATCGTAATGCCAAGCAACGCTTGAGCACTTTGGCCGAATATTGCCGAGAAGAACAACCGCAAAAAGAGTCGCTAACTGATGAAACTTGAGCTGCGTTTTAAAACTGTCAGTTGGGTTTTAGCCAGTGCTCTGCTTTGTAGTGCCTGCCAAAGCTTGATTCCCAAGGCGCTGGGGCTCGCGACCCCACAGTGGGTTGCGCAAAATTATCAACGTCAAGATCAAATCGAAGTACAGTGGAAAACCCAGAGTTTCAGCTTTTTACTGTATCAGCAACAACGGGGGCAGTCGCTTGACATGTTGGCACTGAGCCTCACAGGACAGCAGTTGTTTAAGCTCAGTTTTGATGGTCAAAAGGTCGAAGCTGAACAGCTCATTGATCCAATGAAAAGATTACCTTTTGATTATGTAGTGCGTGATATTCTCTATGCCACATATCCAAATTTTGCTGCCTTACATACAGCTCAAAATGCGGTCGTGCAGAAAGACGATACCATTTATATACAGCAGCAACCCGTGTTGAAAATTCAGCAAAATGAAGGAGCAATTAAACTGGATAATTTGCAAGTGCCTTATCAAATGATGATCAGCACGGTGAGCAATACTTTAGAAGATGATCAAGGTGACCATCATGACTAAAAATCTACAGCATGTTTCAGCCGTGGGTATTCAGTTCAGTGCGGCGCTGTCGGCTTTGGGACAAAATGCTGCTGAGCTTCAACATGCCTTGACCAACCCTGAAAATACCCTATCGCAACGAGGAGATCTGATTGCGGGGCGTTCGGTCTGGGTCGGTGCATCTGACCAAGCCTTGCTTCAAGCAGTTCCTGCAAGCTTGAGCGGTGCAGACTCACGGAATTTACGCTTTGCCCTGACGGCTCTGGCACAAATTCAAACCGAGATTCATGCTTATACTGCACAGTTTCCTAGACAACGTCTCGCAGTGATTATCGGCACGTCAACCTCAGGCATCGCGGATAATGAGCCTACTTTAAAAGCGCAGTTTCAACAGCCAGCGTCGCAGTCTGTACAGCACCAAAAGCAAGAAATGGGCAGTTTAGCGAAAGCCCTACAACAGTATTTGGGCTGGGAAGGGCCTGCCTATACCATTTCTACTGCCTGTTCCTCTGCGGCTAAAGCGATGGCTGCGGGGCAACGTCTGCTGAATGCTAATTTGGCTGATGCAGTCTTAGTGGGTGGAGTCGACACCCTATGCAAGCTGACCTTAAATGGTTTTGATAGTTTAGAAAGCTTATCGAGCGGAATTTGCCAGCCCTGTGGTGCCAACCGTGACGGCATTAATATTGGTGAAGCCGCAGGACTGTTTTTACTCTCTAAAGCGCCTGCCCCTGTGATGTTACTGTCGAGCGGCGAGTCAATGGATGCATGGCATATTTCAGCACCACATCCAGAAGGGAAAGGGGCTGCGGAGGCGATGCAAAAAGCTTTAGACGCTGCACAGCTGCAAGCAAGCGATATTGATTATTTAAATTTGCATGGCACATCCACACCGCAAAATGATGCGATGGAAATGAAGGCGGTACAGACTGTTTTCTCTGATGCAGCTGTGGCCTTGAGCAGCACCAAACATAAAACGGGGCATTGTCTGGGGGCAGCGGGTGCAATCGAAGCTTTTATTTGCCAGCAGGTTTTATTGGATCAATCTTGGTTGCCGCTGCATCATGCAGGTGAATTGGACGATGCTTTGGCTGGGCAAAACTATGTGTTTACACCGCATTTGAATACACCCATTCGCTATGCGATGAGTAATTCTTTTGCTTTTGGCGGCAGCAATATCAGTTTAATTTTCGGGACAGCTTTGCCATGATGGATGCAGTACAGTTTATTCCGCATGCGAAACCGATGGTTTTCGTGAGCCATTTGATTGAAGCCAATGATGAATTTGCTATTGCAGAACTTCACATCACGCCAGATTTGATGTTTTGTGAGCCAGAAGGCTTGCCCACATGGAGCAGCATTGAGTTGATGGCGCAGACCATTAGTGCCTATGCCGGTTATAAAGGACAAACTCAGGGCTTGCCACCGAAAATTGGCTTTTTATTGGGAACGCGTAAAATGCAGTTACCCTGTGCCTATTTTAGTTTGGGTACAACCGTGCGGATTCGAGTAGAACAAAGTTATCTGCACGAAGGTTTGGGGCAGTTTAATTGTGAAATTGAATATCAAGAACATCGGTTCAGCGCCATGTTGACCGTATTTGAGCCTGAAAATATGAATGAAATCATTGGAAAATTAGTGTGAACAGAAGAATTTTAGTCACGGGTTCGAGTCGTGGAATAGGTAAAGCGATTGCTTTGGAGTTGGCAAAGGCAGGCTTTGATGTCACGGTCCATGCTCGTTCAAGACAGTCTGAGGCCGAAGCAGTGGCTCAGAAAATTCAAGCGCTTGGGCAGGCCAGCCATGTACTGATGTTCGATGTGAATGAGCGTGAAAAGATTGCCGCCATTTTAGAGCAAGATATAGCACAGCATGGCGCTTTTTACGGTGCTGTGCTGAATGCAGGATTAACCCGTGATGGTGCTTTTCCCGCACTGACCGATGAAGACTGGGATGACGTCGTTTCTACTTCGTTGAACGGTTTTTATAATGTGCTGAAACCCTTGATGATGCCGATGATTCGCTTGAAAAAGGGCGGACGTATTGTGACCTTATCTTCGGTGTCTGGCATTATGGGTAACCGTGGTCAGGTGAACTATAGTGCTGCTAAAGCAGGCTTAATTGGCGCGACCAAAGCATTGGCACTGGAATTGGCCAAACGCAAAATTACGGTGAACTGTGTGGCTCCAGGCTTGATTGAAACCGAAATGGTCACGGAAGAAGTCAAAGAACATGCCCTGAAAATGATCCCGATGCAGCGCATGGGGCAGGTGGAAGAAGTCGCAAAAGCGGTGAAGTTTTTATGCAGTGATGATGCCAGTTATATCACCCGCCAAGTGATTTCAGTCAATGGAGGCTTGATCTAATGAAACGTGTTGTTGTGACAGGCATGTCTGGGATTACCTCTTTGGGGG
This sequence comes from Acinetobacter sp. YH12100, assembly GCF_013419135.1. NCBI lineage: Bacteria > Pseudomonadati > Pseudomonadota > Gammaproteobacteria > Moraxellales > Moraxellaceae > Acinetobacter > Acinetobacter sp. YH12100. Next base: position 103,061 of record NZ_VPAQ01000014.1, read on the forward strand.
AAACCGCAGAGCAAATTTTTGAGCAGTTTGCACAAGGGAAAAGCGGTATTCGCTATATGCCTGACTGGGAAATTTATCCTGATTTACGCAGTAAATTGGCGGGCCCTGTGGAATCCTTTACTGTACCCAAGCATTTTAACCGTAAGGTGACCCGTGGCATGGGGCGTGTTGCTTTAATGTCTGCCGTATGTGCTGAAAAAGCACTGGAAGATGCAGGTTTACTACATGCCGATATTTTAAAAAGTGGCGATACAGGTGTGGCCTTTGGTTCCTCTGCGGGCAGTGTGGATGCCGTACGTGAGTTTGGCTCGATGTTGATTGAGCATAATATGAGCCAACTCAATGCTACGACCTACATTCGTATGATGTCTCATACTAGTGCAGTCAATATGACGGTGTATTTTGGTTTAAAGGGTTTAACGCTGCCGACCTCAAGTGCGTGTACTTCCGGTTCGATGGCCATTGGACAAGCTTATGAAGCGATTAAATACGGCAAGCAAACTGTGATGATTGCAGGTGGAGCAGAAGAGCTCAGCGCTGCGGGTTCAGCTGTGTTTGATGTACTGTTAGCGACCAGCGTTCAAAATGATCATCCAGAGAAAACTCCGCGTCCCTTTGATGCAAATCGGGATGGTTTGGTTGTTGGTGAAGGTGCAGGCTGTTTGATTTTAGAAGAATATGAACATGCTCAAGCACGTGGAGCGACTATTTATGCTGAGATCATCGGTTATGGTAGCAATACTGATGGTCAGCATGTGACGCGACCTGATTCTGAGATGATGGGACGCTGTATGCAATTGGCACTGAAAGATGCACAGCTTACTGCTGCGGATATTGATTATGTTAATGCACATGGCACTTCGACTGATCAGGGTGATATTGCTGAATCACAAGCAACTGTGCGTATATTGGGTCAAAAGCCAATCAGTTCATTAAAAAGCTATTTTGGTCATACTTTAGGTGCATGTGGTGCAATTGAAGCATGGCTCAGCATTGAAATGATGCAACGTAATCAATTCGTGCCAACTTTAAACTTAGATAACATTGACCCTGCGTGTGCGGAATTAGATTATATTTGTGGTGATATTCGCCCGATGTCAGCAAAAATTATTATGACGAATAATTTTGCCTTTGGTGGCATTAATACATCATTAATTTTCAAAAATAATATAGACCATAACTGAAACAGAGGGTAAAAAATGGGGTTTAAAAAAACACTATATATCTTATCAGCAGTGAGTATGCTGGGATTAACAGCTTGTAGTACTGTAAAAATTTCTGATTATCCGCAGCGGCAATTAATGACAGCAAAATATGCGACTGCGGCTGATATTGTGAACAATATTCGACTTGGTGTTGGGCAAAATGCGCGCACTGGTTGGGTAGTTGAACAGGCAGATCAGACAAAGGTAGTTGCGGGTTTAACCCGTCGTAGCCATTATTTACAAGTAACCTATCTCATTTCAGGTAATCAAGTCAGTTCACAAATTACAGGTAGCCGTAATCTCGATCAACGTGGTAATAAAATTCATAAAAATGCGATGGCATGGAAGGCACGTTTAGATAATTCGGTATTTACACAACTTTCAAAAACGTTAAATTAAATAAGAGAGCAATTACTATGAATATTAAGCAATTTGGCTTCACAGCTATTCTGGGGCTAGCTGCATTTACATCAGCACATGCAGCTGACCAAATGCATGATTTCAATTTCCAAGAAGCTGTAAGCCGTGCTGTTGCTGATGGGGTTTTGGATGGTTCAGTAAAATTTTATTTGGCGGGAACCAAGTCGGGCGGTAAGGTGATTGAAAAAGGCTTAGTGACCAATAAAAAGACCAATGGTTTTGCCAAATCTGCGGAAAGTTCATGTGATCATGTACTTCGTTCGGCATTGATTCAATTTCAAAATACAGCCAAAGCCAAAGGCGCCAATGCGGTGACCAATCTGGTGAGTTTCTATAAGTCCAATGAAGCACGTAGCACCACGACTTACCAATGTGCGAAAGGTACGGCATTAGCAGGGGTGGCATTAAAAGGTGACTTAGTAAAGTTCTAATATGGTCTGATAGCATGGTCTTTCTAGAAACAAGAGAAAGACCTTATCTGACTGGATTGGTCGCTGCGGTGTGGAACTGGAACCTTTGGCCAATGCTTTAAAAGAGGTGGTGCTGCAACAGCAGGTGCTGCATGCCGATCAAGCGCCGGTCACCATTGTTAGCGGCAGTGTAAAAATGACCCCCTAATGGCATTTAAAAACTGCCCCCCCTTGGTTAATATAGCGGTCATTTTGGACTGCTCAACATGTTAACTTTGGAGCAAGCAGTGACAATCCAAATACTTCATCAGCAAGGTAAATCTATTAAAGCTATTACTCGTGAACTGGGGGTGTCCAGAAATACCGTACGTAAATATTTACGGCAAAACACCACACCTCAGTATCAGCGTATACAGCCTAGAATAAGTATCCTTGACCCATATAAAGCCTATTTACTCCAACGTGTAAACGCAGCTCATCCTGAATGGATTCCTGCTGTTGTGCTCTACCAGGAAATTTTAGGGTTGGGATATCCAGGAAAGATCAGGATCTTGAGGGAATATCTTGCAACATTAAAACCAGTTGCTCAACCGGAACCGATCATTCGTTTTCAAACCCAACCTGGCCAACAAATGCAGGTAGATTTCACGACAATTCGACGCAACAACACGACTTTAAAAGCCTTTGTCGCAACATTAGGGTATTCCAGAGCGACTTTCGTGAAATTTTATGATCATGAACGTACCGATGCATGGATCGATGGTCTAGAAAATGCATTTCAGTTCTTTGCAGGAGTACCTCAAGAAATCCTGTTTGATAACGCTAAAACGATCATGATTGAACGGGATGCCTATCAGGAGGGGCAGCATAAATGGAATCCCAAACTGCTCGACTGCGCCAAGAAATACAGCTTTCGTCCTCGCGTATGTAAGCCCTACCGTGCACTGAACCGTACTGGGTTTGTCGGAGACTTTTTTATTTAAGTTAGGCCACCTGACCTAACGTGTTAACCTTATCATAGTACATTGCTTCAAACTCAAAAGGCGATACATAACCTAGTGCACTATGTACACGCTCTTTATTGAACCAATCTACCCAATTTAGTGTCGCAAGTTGTACATGTGCTAAACCTTGCCAATCTGCTTTTAGATATTCAATCACCTCTGTTTTGTATAAGCCATTCACCGTTTCAGCCAAAGCATTATCGTATGAATCACCCGTTGTACCGACTGATGCTCGTAAATTTGCTGCTTCAAAACGATTGGTATAGCGAATAGAAAGATATTGAACACTTCTATCGGAATGATGAATCACATTCTTTGGCATGCCTCGATCGTGCAATGCTTCTCATCACAGAGATCTAGAGTCCGATAATAGGTTGAAGGGGCGATCAGTAAAATTCTACAAATCGCCTCGACTCCGTACAGCTCTTTATTATGGATAAAATCCACCATTATTTGTGAGGGCGGTCGAGCTCCGCCTGGGCGAAAAAAGCGGCTGCTTTGCGTAGAATTTCATTGGCACGCTTTAATTCTTTAATTTCACGTTCCATTTGCTTCATTTTTTCTTGGTCAGATATCTGTTGTACTT